>JBCCPW010000185.1:0-7049 GCA_039024735.1 Bacteroidota bacterium | reverse complement strand
CGGTATCAACACGCCAGAACTGCGGGGCGGCACCGAGGCGGAAAAACGCGCCGGGTACGCCGCACGTGACCGCCTCCGGGAGCTGATGCCCGTCGGCGAGGCCGTTCTGATCCGGTCCACGAAGGCCGGGAAGTACGGCCGTACCTCGCCGATGTGTATCGCGAGATGGACGGCGAGACGATCCACATCAACCGGGTGCTGCTGGACGAGGGGCACGCAGTGCCGTACCTCGTGTGACTGCATCCGCCTCGGTACCGAGGCGGGATGACTCGCCGCCACGTTTACCCGTCGTAGGTGTCGTGCAGTTCGCGGATGCCCTCGGTGTCACCAAGGATAGTCACGCGGTCGCCTTCCTCCAGGACTGTGGAGCCACCGGGGATGAGGCTGTGGCCGCCGCGCCGCACGAGGGCCACCAGCGTGCCGGGCGGGAAGCGGACCGCCTTGAGCGGACGCCCGACCAGATCCGCCGTCGGGCCGCTCGCGGCGACCGTCAGCGAGAGGTAGCGGTCGTGCGCCAGGAGGGTCTCTTTCAACTCCAACTCGCTCGTGGCGCCGAGCCACGCCTCCAGGAAGCCGTCTTCGTCGATGCGGCTCGCGAGGTTGGCGAGCGTGCGGAGGTGACGGCCGGGCGGGTCCTCAGGCGAGATCAGGGCGAACACCGCATGGATCGTCTCCCCCGGATCCACGATTCCGTCCGCGTCCAGGTCGAGGTGGAGACCACCTCGGGACCGGATGATGACGAGGTGCTGCGTGCTCAGGTCGGAGCGGCGGAGGTGCGGGAGCGCGGCCCCCTTCGAGACGGGCGTCGCGCCGAACCGAGAGCCTTCCAGGAGCCCCTCCGCGAGTTCGTCGGCAGTGAGGGGCAGTTCCAGCGAGAGGACGGCTGCCGCCTCGCGGACGGCCTCCTCGTAGCTCGCACTCTCCGGCACGTCCAGCACCGAGGCGTGGGTCACGAGGTGCTCAAACGAGGTCTCGTCCTCCAGGCCCTTTTCTTTCAGGATGGTTCGAAGCTCACCGTCGAGACCCGCGTACTGGTTCTTGCCTAGGCGGGCGAAGAGGTGGTAGATGGCGCCCGCCCGGTCCACGCGGTCGTTGTCGCGGACGTAGTAGATGTACCAGCCCACGCCTCCCGCGATGAGCAGCAGCGTGAGCCCAATGGTGAGCGCGCCCAGCTGTGCCACGAGCACGAGCGGCGCGAGGATGCCCACGATCTGAACCCACGGGTAGAACGGGCTGCGGTAGCCCGGCACGTAGCCCGGGATCCGGCTCTCGCGCATCACCACGACGGCCACGTTGATGAGCCCGAAGATGATGAGTTGGAACGCGCTCGCCAGCTTCGCGATGCCCTCCACGTCCAGCGCCACGATCACCACGATCATAAGGGCTGAGGTGAGCAGCACCGCCGGGACGGGCGTCCCGAACCGTCCGACCGACGCGAGGCGCTCGGTCACGAGGTGGTCGCGCGCCATTGCGAAGGGGTAGCGCGAGGCGGAGAGGATGCCCGCGTTGCCGGTGGACGCGAACGCCGCGATGGCCGCCACCTCGATGAGGATCAACCCGGTCTCGCCCGGGAGCCACGTGAAGAACGCCTCGGCTGCGGTGGCGACGGGCGTGAGGTCGCTGCGTAGCTCCGCCGAGTCCAGGACGGCTACCATGATGAACACGCCCACGACGTAGATGAACGTGGCGGTCAGCAGCGAGAGGACCATCCCGAGGGGGATGTTGCGGTCGGGGTTCTGGACCTCCTCAGCGACGCTCGTCACCTTGGTGAGCCCGGCGTAGCTCACAAACACGAACCCGATGGTGCCGATGATGCTGGACCATCCGAACGGCGCGAACGGGGTGAGTTGGCGGGTCAGCGTTCCGTCCGGCAGGCCCGTCACGGCGAAGAGACCCTGGGCCACGAAGAAGGCCAGCACGGCCACGAGCGTCCCGACGAGGAACCGCTGGAGGCCCGTGGTCTCCTTCGCGCCGAAGATGTTGAGCGCCGTGAACGCGACCGTCAGCGAGACGGCGATGGTCTTGATGGGCACGTCCTCCACGAAGAGCACGAGGTACGCCCCCATCCCGATCAGCGCGAAGGCGCTTTTGAGCACCAGCGCCAGCCACGTCCCGATCCCGCCGACCGTCCCCGCGAGCGGGCCGAGGCTTCGGTCCAGGAAGTAGTACGTCCCGCCGGACTTCGGCATAGCCGTGCTCAACTCCGCGATGGAGAGCATGGCCGGGAGGATGAGCACCCCCGCGAGGAGGTACGCCACGATGGCCGCGGGCCCGGCCTGAGCCGTCGCGAGGCCGGGGAGGAGGAAGAATCCCGAGGAGAACATCGCGCCGGTGGACACGGCGTAGACGTCGAAGAGGGTGAGGTTCTTCTTGAGACCGGAGGCCACGAGGCAAGGGGAGAGTGAGGCCGCCTCGGTGCGTGTACGGACGATTAGCGGGTCACCGAGGCGGGAAGGCCGGGGGAAGCTACCGGATCACGGGCCCATTGCGGGGGTCTCATCTCGCGCCAGCAGCGCATCGACTGGCGGGAGGTCGTGGTACCAGTCCACGTGCGGATTCCACGCGGCGCATGCAGGGCACTGCGTCTGCCGGTGCGTTTTCCGGCACCGGGGGCAGGTCGCGCCCGTGTCGAAGGTGTGCCACGAGTGGCCGCAGGTGCACGTCCAACGAGCGGAGGCCGTGGGCTCCCAGGCACACGACGGGCAGGCGATGGTCACAGGCAAACGGGAAAAGCGCCGGGTGCTACCGCTCGGGGTCGGTCGTGTTCTCGCGAGACGGACACGCCAGACTGCAAAGACCGGAGGAACACCACCCGGAGCCATTGGCGGCGCTCAGTTCGCGCTCTACCTTCGGCATCCGCGATTCTACCGGCCCCCTGCGGCCGCCTGAGACCGATGCAGACCGACATCCATCCCGACTACCACTTCATCACCGTCAAGCTCGCCGATGGCACGGAGTTCACGACGCGCTCGACGATGAACGGCGACCGCTACAACTCCGAGGTGGACTCGTCGAACCATCCGTTCTACACCGGCAAGCGGACCATGGTCGACACCGCAGGCCGCGTCGAGAAGTTCCGCCGCCGCTACGGCGACTCGATGGCCAAGCAGGCCGCTGCGTCGGACGACGCGTAGCAGCCACACCGGCTCCCCGCTTCGAGGCCGCACTCCAGACGGAGGCGGCCTCGCGCTGTTCAGGGCCGCCCGGTCCGCCTCGGTGCAGAGGCAGAGGACACGGTCACCGAGGTGGGCAATGCCGACAACCGCGAACGACCGGTCGGTCTGGTCCTCCGTGGTTCCTCCCACCGAGGCGCCCGTCCTCCACCTCGGTGATCGTGCGGACATCGCCCACAGGGCCTCCCGGGCAGACGATCTTGCGGCGCCCCACCCTGCGCTGCCATGCTCGACGTCGTCCGCCTCCTCACCGCCAAGCGCGACGGCGCCCGCCTCGCCCCCGACGACATCGCGGCACTCGTAGCGGCGTACACCCGGGGCGACGTGCCCGACTACCAGATGGCCGCCTTCCTCATGGCGGCGTTCATCCGGGGCCTGGACGAGACAGAGTCCGCCGCGTACACCCGCGCGATGCTGTACTCCGGTGAGGTGCTGGACCTCTCCGACGTGGAGGGCACGAAGGTGGACAAGCACTCCACCGGGGGCGTGGGGGACAAGGTGTCGTTGCTGCTCGCGCCGCTCGTGGCCGCCTGCGGCGTGCCGGTGCCGATGATCTCGGGGCGAGGGCTCGGACACACCGGCGGGACCCTGGACAAGCTGGAGGCCATCCCCGGGCTCCGCACCGATCTCGACACCGACGCCTACCGGCAGCAGCTCGCCGACATCGGCGTCGTGATGATCGGGCAGACGGACGAGATCGCGCCCGCCGACAAGAAGCTCTACGCTCTCCGCGATGTGACCGGAACGGTGGAAAGCCTCCCGCACATCGCCGCGAGCATCATGTCGAAGAAGCTCGCTGAGGGCATCGACGCGCTCGTGCTCGATGTCAAAGCGGGGCGCGGCGCGTTCATGAAGTCCACCACCGAGGCGCGTCGTCTGGCCGAGGCACTCGTTGGAATCGGGGAGGAGTTCGACACGCCGACCGTCGCGCTGCTGACCCGGATGGACGTGCCGCTCGGCCGGGCCGTCGGCAACGGACCGGAGACCGCCGAAGCCATCCGCGCCCTCCACGGAGACGCCCCCCTCGGTGGAGATGTGGACGACCTGATGGAGATCACGCTCTCGCTCGCGGGGGAGATGATCCACCTCGGCCGAGGCGCGGACAGTGCAGGCCACGGCCGCCAACTCGCCGAGGCGGCCATCCGCGACGGCTTCGCGTGGGGCGTGATGCGCGAGATGGTGGACGCGCAAGGCGGCGACGTGTCCGTGCTGGACGACCCCTCGGCGCTCCACGGCGATTCGGTGGCAACGGTGGAGGCGCCCGATGCCGCCTCGGCGGGGGTGGTGACAGCCCTCAACGCGTACGAGGTGGGGCTGGCGGCGGTGGCGCTGGGCGCAGGCCGTGCACGCAAGGAGGACGATGTGGACCCCCGGGCGGGGTTTGTGCTCCTCAAGAAGCCCGGCGAATCCGTCGAGCCCGGGGAGCCCCTCGCGCACATCTACGCCACGCACGAGGACCAGGCTGACCCCGCACGCCTCGCCGCCGCCTTCTCGTTCGGCGAGACGGCTCCGGTCCCGCAGCCGCTCGTCCTGGACCGCCTCGATGCCTCGGGATGGAGGACCGACGGCTGGCGCGCAGTCTGACGCCGCCTCGGCGCCACACCCCCAGCAGGCGTAGTCTCTGCCCGGTTTCGATCCCGCCCCCATGCCCACCGACGATTCCCCCCGCCTCGGCACCGAGGCGGACGGACCCGGCGCCTCGCCCGATGCACCCACCGAGCTCTCGCCCGGACGCAAGCGCGCGTTCACCCTCGCGATGCTGCTCCTGCCGGTGCTCTTCTTCGCGCTGCTGGAGGGCGGGCTCCGGCTCTTCGGCTACGGCGACAGCTACCCGCTCTTCACCGAGGTGGACGGTGCGGAGGATCTGCTGATGCCCAGCCGTGAGGTGGCCACGCGCTACTTCACCCAGCAGGCCAGCGTCCCCACCCCCAACCCGGACTTCTTCCCGAAGGAGAAGGCCGAGGGCAAGTTCCGGATCGTGGCGCAGGGCGGGTCCAGCGCGGCGGGCTACCCGTTCTACCGAGGCGCGAGCTTCCCGCAGGTTCTCGGGACGCGGCTCCGCCTCGCCTACCCGGATCGGGAGATCGAGGTCATCAACACCGCGATGGCGGCGGTCAACTCGTACACGCTGCTGGACTTCGCGGACGAGATCCTGGAGGTGGAGCCGGATGCGGTCGTCATCTACGCGGGGCACAACGAGTTCTACGGCGCGCTCGGCGCGGCGAGCACGGAGTCGCTCGGGCGCAACCCGTCGGTCGTGCGGACCTACCTCGCGCTGCAAGACTGGCGGACGGTCCAACTCATCCGGGGCATTGCGAGCGGCATCGCGGGACTCTTTGCTGAACGGGAAGCGGGTGAGCGGCCCAGCAGCACCCTCATGGCGCGGATGATCGGCGAGCAGAGCGTCCCCCTCGGTGGCGAGATCTACACCGCCGGGCTGCGCCAGTTTGAGTCCAACCTGGACCGTCTCCTCGCGAGGTACGCCGAGGCGGGCGTCCCGGTCTACATCTCGACGCTCGCCTCCAACATCCGCGACCAGCGGCCCTTCATTACAGACACCGAGGGCACCGAGGCGTGGCAGGCCGCCGCCCAGGCTGGGATCGATTCGCTCCAGGCGCGCAGTCCGCGCGCAGCGATTCCGCTGCTGGAGCAGGCCATCGCGCTGGACTCTCTCGCGGCAGATCCGCACTTCGCGCTCGGCCGCTCCCATCTCCTCCTCGGTGACGCCGAGGCGGCCCGGGCCGCGCTAGAGCGTGCCCGCGATCTGGACGCCCTCCGCTTCCGCGCGCCGACCGCGTTCAACCGCGTCATCCGCACCGCTGCGGAGGCGCACGGCGCGACGGTCGTGGACGGAGAGCAGGCGCTCCGCGATGCCTCGCCCGGCGGCCTCATCGGACGGGCGATGATGCTGGAGCACCTCCACCCCACGCTGGACGGCTACAGCGTCCTCGCCGATGCCTTCTTCGGCGCGATGGTGGAGGCCAGCCTCGTCGGTCCGGCACCGCGTGCCACGCCGCCCGGCCGGTTGGTCCGTCTCGTCACGCCGATGGATTCGCTGGCGGGGCTCGTCCGCGTGGACCAACTCACGCGCTCGTGGCCGTTCCGGCCCGAGGAGGCCCAGCCGCTGGCGCTGGACTCGGCGCGCACGCCGCCGTACGTCTTGGACTTCGCGCGAGCGGTCATCGGCGGGAGGTCGTGGCTCCCCACCGCGGACTCCCTCGCAGGTGTGTACGAGGCCCAGGGACGCGTCCGGGACGCGCTCACGACGCGTCGGGCCATCGTTCAGGGGTATCCGTTCTTACCGGGAGCGTGGTCGGGGCTGGCCTCGCTGGAGTTGCAGCGCGCCCAGGCTTCGGGCGACAACAGCCGCGTGCCCTACATCGCGGGTCTCTACGAACAGGCGCTGGAGCGCGACCCGACGCACGTGGCTGCACTGGCCCCCCTCGGTGCGCTGGCGCTTCAGGCGGGCGACCGCGAGACGGCGCTCTCGTACCTAGAGCGCGCCCGAACCGCCGATCCTCGGCAACCGCAGGTGCTCTACAATCTCAGCGGCGCGTACATGATGAGCGGCCGCATGGACGAGGCCATCGCGACCGCCGAGGCGCTCGTCTTGTTGGCTCCACAGAACCCGGAATATCAGACGCTCCTCCAGGGCCTCCGGCGGGACGCGGCCAGCCGATGACTCCCTCCGCCTCGGTACCGAGGCGGAGGGATCCGCCGAGATTCGCGGAAACGTTGTCCCGGGGACTGAACGCTCCCGGGGTCCCCGCCGTAGCATTCCGCATTCTCTTCGCTCCGCTCAATGGAACGCTCGCAGGACGCCCCCACGCAAGACGCCACGGCCTACCCACGGCCCCGGCGCCAGAGCCGCGCCGT
>JBCCPW010000184.1:0-7071 GCA_039024735.1 Bacteroidota bacterium | reverse complement strand
GTCGTGAGGCGCCACCAGATGCGGACGCCCGCGTGGTGGGGATTCTCCTCCGCGTTCGGGCGGTCCCACGCGAGGGTCGTGCTCGGCTGCACAGCGCCGGAGATGCCCACGCGCCGAGGCGGAGCGGGCGCTCCTGCCATGCCTGCGAGCACGACGGCGTTGAGCGCGGTCAGCTTCGCGGCGTAGTCCCAATCCACGAACTCCACGGTGTCCCCGAAGTGGCGCCCCGCCTCGGTGCGGAGGTCCTGATGCTGGCGGTCGTAGTGCTCGTGCGTCTCCATGATGCGCACGCCCGGGATCCCCACATCGTTGAACGGCCGGTGGTGGCCGCCGCGTCGGAAGCGGTCCAGCCGGTAGACCATCATCATGTCCAGGTTGCGGATGTAGCGGTCCGCCATCGCGGCGACGTACCGCGCCACGTTCCGCGACGGGCTGTCCACCTCGCCGCCTCTGGAGCGGCGGATCCGCGCCTCGCGCTCCGTCTCCACGGCCCGCGTGCCTTCTGAAAACACCCGCGCCGAGGTGTTGTCGCACACCCCATCAATGCCGCACGTGTTGCCGATCATATCGTTGTTGAGGACGGCCGTGAGGCGCCAGCCGTTCTCCAGCGCGTAGGCCGCGACGTGCGCCCCGCCGAAGAGGCCCTGCTCTTCGCCGCTCAGCCCGGCGTACGCGATGCTCGCGGGGAACTCGTACTGCGTGAGGATGCGCGCCGCCTCCAGCGTGCCCGCCAGCCCCGAGGCGTTGTCATTCGCGCCCGGCGCGTCGCTGACCCCGTCGAGATTGTCCGTCGCGCGCGAGTCGATGTCGCCGGACATCATCACCATCCGGTCCGGGTCCGCCGTGCCCC
Source organism: Bacteroidota bacterium (assembly GCA_039024735.1). Classification (GTDB taxonomy): domain Bacteria; phylum Bacteroidota; class Rhodothermia; order Rhodothermales; family Rubricoccaceae; genus Rubricoccus. Next base: position 6,221 of record JBCCPW010000184.1, on the reverse strand, counting down.
GCTGGATGGCGACATAGCTGACCACCTCCACCGTGGGCCGGATGCGCTGCTCGTCCGTGACCACCTCACGCACCTCGACGATCTCCAGGCACCCGCCGCAGGCCTCGGAGATCGCCGCCAACTGGTCGCGGTACCACCGCCGCGCCGCGCCGATGCCTCGCGTCTGGCTGACGGTGTCGCTCAGCGTGTGCCGCGTCCCGAAGCCCGCGAGCGTCCGGATGTCCGCCTCGATGCGGTCCGCAGACGCCTGGGACGCGATGGCGTGGAGCAGCGGCACGTCCGCCGGGGGCACGGGCCCACCGACGAGCGAGTCCGGCCACGCGGAGGATTGCGCGAGGGCAGTGGGCGCGAGGAAGCAGACGGCGAGAAACAGGCGGAGCATCGGCAGACGGGCGGACAACCGACAGACTACCGCCGTCCGGTGCACGGTGGCGGTTCCGCCTCGGTGCCATCAGGGCGACCGCATTCTCTCCGTCGCATCACCGAGGCGGACCGGGTCCGACGCTCTCTCGTTGGGTATGCGTTCTGTCGCGCGAGAGAGGGCTAGATCTGGGCAAACCAGGTTGGATCGAGGCCGTCCTGCCGGATGCTGTCTGGATCGTACGCCTGCGGAAACGGAATCCGCCGTTCGGATTCGGCACTGCGCCTGAAGTCTGCCGCGTATCGATGAGCGAAGGCCTCTTTGTCGCGTGAGGGTTTTCCATCGTACAACTCCCAGAACCGGCCGTCGTCGCCTCCCCACTCGTACGTGGCCCGGGCTGCCATGTAGTCCACGTAGTGGCCGACCTCGTGAGGCAGCGTCTCGAACAGCTGGCTGGCGCGGATCGCCTCTGGGGTGGAGTGGATGCGGTATCCCCGAGAGTGTGGCTCCACGCGGAATCCGGCGTTTCGAAGCCTCTCCAGTTCCGTTTGGTCCTCTGGGCGGAGTGAGGTGCCCCATTTCATCACCAGATCAACGGGCTGGGCATCGAGAAAAATCCCGGTGCCGCTGTGCGTGCCAATCTCAGACCAGTAGGCCAGGCGTCCCCACACAGGCGCGAGGGCATTCTGCTTGGCCGTCGGTTGCCTGAACACGACGAGATCCAGCCACTCGACGTGCGCGGGGGGTAGCATCTCCAAGACTCGCATCGTGTCCTGAACCGTGCAGTGGTGACGATGCCCTGATCTCGGAGGCTCCACGAGAAACGTGACCTGGCGCTCGTGAAGGGGCTTCTCGATGGTCACGTAGTTCCTCAGCGTCTCCCAGTAGAGAGACGCATCGGACCAACGGGCCGGGATCCTCATTCGATTGTCCGCGCCATGCCCGGACGCCGAGGTCCCGATGTTTCGATTGCGGCGTCGCGGATCTCTCATGTGGCTGGGTCCGGTGGCCCGCCTCGGTGCTCGCAGGGACGCACCGAGGCGGGGAGGCTCACACCCCCGCCTCGGTGAACGCGCTCTGCACCACCTCCTGCGCCTCGGCCTGGAGCCTCGCGAGGTGATCGGCGCCCTTGAAGCTCTCCGCGTAGATCTTGTACACGTCCTCCGTGCCCGAGGGCCGCGCGGCGAACCAGCCGTTCGCCGTCGTGACTTTGAGGCCACCGATGGGAGCGTCGTTGGCGGGGGCGCGGGTGAGGGTGGCAGTCACGGGATCGCCTGCGAGGGTGTCGGCGCGGACCGCCTCGGGCGAGAGGTCGTTGAGAACCGCCTTCTGCTCCCGGCTGGCGGGCGCATCGAGGCGGGCGTAGGTGGGGCTCCCGAAGCGCTCTTCGAGGGCGGCGTAGCGCTCGCCGGGGTCGCGCCCGGTGACTGCGGTGATCTCAGCCGCGAGGAGACCGAGGAGGATCCCGTCCTTGTCGGTCGTCCAGACCGTGCCGTCTTTTCGGAGGAACGAGGCGCCCGCGCTCTCCTCGCCGCCGAACGCCATCGTGCCGTTCACGAGGCCGTCCACGAACCACTTGAACCCGACCGGCACCTCCGCCAGCCGACGCCCGAGCGACGCCACCACGCGGTCGATCATGGACGACGACACGAGCGTCTTGCCGATGGCTGCGTCCTCGGGCCAGTCCGGTCGGTGCGTGCAGAGGTACTCCACCGCGACCGCCAGGAAGTGGTTCGGGTTCATCAGCCCGCTGCTCGGCGCAACGATCCCGTGCCGGTCCGCGTCGGGGTCGTTGCCGAACGCGATGCCGTACTGGCTCTGGAGTTCCACGAGGCCCGCCATCGCGTGGGGCGACGAGCAGTCCATCCGGATCTTGCCGTCGCCGTCGATGCGCATGAACGCGAAGGCGGGGTCTACGCGCGGATTGACTACCTCCAGGTCCAGCCCGTACGCCTCCGCGATGGGCTCCCAATACGCGATGGCCGCGCCGCCCATCGGGTCCACACCGAGGCGGAGGCCGGACTGGCGGACGGCGTCCAGATTCAGGACCATCGCGAGGTCGTCCACGTAGGGGCGGACGAGGTCGCGCTCGTGGGTCGTGTCCGCCGCGAGGGCGCGCTGGAACGTGGTTCGCTTCACCTCCGCGAGGCCGCCCGCGAGGATCTCGTTGGCGCGGTCCTGCACCGGACCGGTGATCTCGCCCCCGGCCGGACCGCCGCTGGGTGGGTTGTACTTGAAGCCGCCGTCCTCGGGCGGGTTGTGGCTCGGCGTGATGACCACGCCATCGGCCAGTCCGTCGGTTCGTCCGCGGTTGTGCGCGAGGATGGCGTGCGAGACCGCGGGCGTGGGCGTGAAGCCGCGTCCTTCTTGGATGATGACCGTCACGCCGTTCGCCGCGAAGACCTCCAACGCGCTCGTGAACGCCGCTTCCGAGAGCGCGTGCGTGTCCATCCCGATGATCAGCGGCCCGTCGATCCCCGCATCGCGCCGGTACTCCACGAGGGCTTGGCTGACGGCGAGCACGTGCGCCTCGTTGAACCGGCCGTCGAGCGAGGAACCGCGATGGCCGGAGGTGCCGAAGGCGATGCGCTCGGCGGGATCGTCGGCGTCCGGCTGGCGGGTGTAGTACGCCGCGACGAGGCGCGGGATGTTGGGGACGCGTTCGGGCGGGACGGGCTGACCGGCGAGGGCGTGCGGCATCAGGGGGCAGGGGAGGGGAGACGGAAGGTGAGCCGCCAGCGGGACTCATGCAAACGATTCGCGGCAGCCAATCGATTCGCCGATGTCTTGGCCGCCCCACCTCGTTCGTCGTTCCTAGCCGTCGGCAGCGAGGTGGCGACCTGTCCGGGACGATGAATCGCCCTGACACCGCTCGCCTCGACATGGAGGCAGAGCTACCGGACTACGGTGAGCGGCACTGTGCGGGCTCCGCCCGCATCTGATGCCCGGATGAGATACACGCCGGACGGAAGCTCCCTGGGAATCGGGAATCGATGCTCCCCAGCCGAGAGGGGCCCCTCATGCAGAACGAGTACCTGGCGACCCCGGGTATCGAATACTGACACTCTCGCATCTGTTGGAGCCGCCAGTCGGAGGAGAGCCATCGCGTCTTCCCGCGTCGGGTTCGGCATCAGCAGAAGTGCCAAAGCCGGGCGAACTGCGTCAGGCTCAGAGGTGACTGGGGGGGCACCGAACTCATAGGCGCCGAGATCGGGCGCAGCGCCCCAGACCCGCAAGTTGCCGTCGAGATCCGTGGGGAGCGGCTCCAGGCTATTTCCATCCCCGTCGAGATCCACGAGATCTAGCGGGAGCAGAGACGTAAGACCGGCATCGATGGCAGGTGACCCCGACTGTAGCCCAAGGTCTCCATTTTCATCGTTATTTATCCTGTGGCGAGTTGGAGGCAATTGCCTGAACAGAGGGTCCGCATCGATCACACCTGGTCCGTCGTGGCCACCCTCTACGAGCGAATGTTCTGCTACTACGCCTTCTTCAAGAGGTTGGGATGCATTCCACCACGCAATAGAGTTGGCGAAGTGGATACTCCCACGCACGATCGACGACTACGGCGCGTCGTTCGAGACGAACGTGGACTGTTGGACTCGTAGTACCCCGCCAACCGCTTCGACTACGCCTCTGGTTAGATGAGGCTCGGGTTTGAACCCAAACGTCCAGTTTCCGATAGCGAGGACGTTGACGAGGAGGCTCCCGTTCGGGGCTCCTTCTCCATCGAACCAAACGGCACTACCGCGTGCGATCATGTAGCCCGCTCTGGCCCAGTTCGACTCAAACGTGGTCGAGTACACACGGAGAAGAGAAGCTTGAGAATGAATCCCTCCTCCTGAAGACAGGTCGTCAGACCGGACGCTATTTGCTTTAATTGTTGATTCCGCAATGCAAGCAGAGCTGTCGAGCACGAAAAGGCCGCCACCAGAGGAATGGAGTGACGCGCGTACTAGGTTGCTCTCTATCCGAGAGCGGCGGATGTCGATCTCGGTGTCATAGACATAGAGACCACCGCCTTGGCTCACATTCTGAATATTGTTCTCCCGACATCCTGGTAGTGAAGACGGGTTTTGGAAGGCTCCCACGCAATTGCCCCTTACGACGGAATCACTCACCTTCAGGACCGACCCCTCGACATACAGACCGCCTCCTGCCTCTAACGCGACCGCGTCCTCGATGACGACATGGCTCAGGATGATATCGCTCGACTCTACGTAGATCGCTCCACCCCGCGAGGCCCGGCCATGTAGGAGGTACAGCCCATCGATTGTCGCGGAGATCCCGCTTGCAAACATCAGCCCACCGTTCTGACGGATTCGCTCGTTTGCGCGAGGTCGGATTATCGAAGGGTACACGTCGGGATCCCGCTCCTCCCGTGAGGTCTCTGTTCCGCTGAAGCCGCCATAGAGAGCGACCCCGTCCTTCAACACGAAGTGAGTGTCGGCCGGTGTACGATAGACACCTTCGCGGATCCAGATCTCATCCCCATCCGAGGCAACAGCCAGCGCGCTTTCGATTCGTCGATAGCCGTTCTCCCACGAACTCCCATTCTGTGGTCCCTCGCTGTCTGGATTCACATACAAAATTTGAGCAGCCGAAGGCAGGCTGGACACCGTGATGAGAAGAACAGCGGTGAGGAGGCGCATTTGAGCATGAACTGAATTCTGGCTCTAGATAAAGGGACAGAGCTCGGATCGCAATGCGATCGCGGCTCTTCTCGGCGTGAATCCGCGCCCTTCTTGGATCACCACCGTCGCGCAACACCTCCAGCGCGCCCGTGAACCCCGCCTCGGAGAGCGCGTGCGTGTCCCGACGATCAGCGGCCCATCGATCTCCGCGTCGCGCCGGTACTCCACGAGAGCTTGGCTGACGGCGAGCACGTGCGCCTCGTTGAACCGGCTGTCAAGCGAGGAGCCGCGATGGCCGGAGGTCCCGAAGGTGAGCCGCCAGCGGGACTCATGCAAGCGGAACGAGGGTCGTGCACGGCCCCCCTTTGACCGTTCACGCCTCGGTGCCGAGGCGGAACGAAGCGCCAGATAGGAAGATGACACTACGATTCGAGGACGTGTCTCTGGCACCTTCCGGGACCGTTCGTGCGAGCAACCCCCTTCGTGTTCAGATCGGGTTGGGCATGGATTCCCGATCGGGGTCGGGAATGACGTTGTAGGGGAGTGGAGCACAGGGAGACCGCCCGTTCCGCGCGCTGAGAGACACTCGGAGTCATGGCACGCTGTGGCTCACGAGATCCGGGGCCGCCGCATGGCGTAGCCTCCATCATGCCCACCCTTATCGTCTACCTCCCACAGGACCAACGCGCAGACCCTCCAGTTCGGGATCTAACCCGCGTGGCTTCGTCCCCGCCTCGGTCCCCCTGTGGTCGCACCGAGGCGGGACCCCTCGCTGGAGACGGCCGGTGCGGTCCGCTCCAGGCACTCCCGACGTATGGCCCCCTGTACTCTCCCCCTGCTTTGCCATGAAGCTCTCCCTGCTCGCTCTCGTCGGCCTCACGCTTGTCGCTGCCGCTCCGCGCCCGGTCTCGGATCGCGCGCCTGTGGTATCTGAGGCGGACCCCACTCACACCATCACGATCGAGTACCAGCAGCGCCGAGGCGATCTCCGCCAGGCCTCTCTCAAGATCGTCATCGATGACTCGTTGCCTCCTCGCACGCGCGCACCCTGGCGTGGTGCCCTGCATTCCGTCTCGGTGCTCAGCAAAGACGGACGGTGGATCGTGATTCGCAACCTGCGGCAGTCGCGCGGCGAGGGCATTCAGGCCGTCGCCCTACTTCCGGCTCCGTAAAACGTGGTGGCGATTGTGCTCAAGCCCTTGCGAGGCCCCATGCTCTCTTGGTAC
>JBCCPW010000183.1:0-7079 GCA_039024735.1 Bacteroidota bacterium | reverse complement strand
TACGGTCACGAGGGCACCGAGGTGGGTACTCTTCCGCATCGACTCCCAGCGCCCGTGATCTCGTCCACCCCCACGGCTCTCCTCGTCACGTCCGAGTTCATCTCGGTGCAGGCCTACGTCATTCTGACGCTCGCGCTGTCCGTCGCCCTGCTACGGGGCCGCCCGTTGAGCACCACGCGGTGGACGCTTGCCGCCTACGTTGGCCTGGTGGGAGTGAACCGGCTGTTCTATCTCGGCGCGCTGGCCTACCAGAAGCCTCTCACCATGCTCGCGACCCTTGCCGACGGGTGGCTGTTTCCACTAGCGGGCATGGCGCTTCTGGCCTTCGCCTACCACTACGGTGGAGTGGTCCATCCGCGCGAGAGGCGCGTGGTTCTGAGCCTCGCTGCTGTAGCCGTGCTCGTGTTCGGGGCCGAACTCACCGTCGGCGTCATCGTGGGCACACCGAGGTACTCGTTCACAGACCTGCTGTACTACACCGACGTGCCCAGCGGGTGGTACAACACCGGCTACTGGCCGTTTCGGCTGGTGCTGCTCGCGGAGTTCCTGTGGGCGGCTGTGGTGATGTTGCGCAAGGGCTACGGCCGCCGTCTCCGCGAGGCGTGGCCCCGCTCAGAGGCTGACGCGGCGCGGCTCGTCCGGGGCGCTCGGATCTTGGGATGGCTGCTGCTCGCGGGTGCGCTTAGCCCGTTCGTCGAGGCATTCGAGTATGCCCGACTGATTCCAGTGGGCACGTTCAGCGCGACGGCGTTGGTGCTCAAGGCCGCCCTCGTGATTGTGTACGCCGAGCACGCCGAGGAGCCGACAAGCCTCCGGTTCAAACTCGCGGGCATCACGCTCGCAGTCCTGCTCATGGCGCTGTCCCTCGCCGCCGTGCCCACCTTCCGTGCCGCCGCCTCCGGCGCCGAGCAAGCCCAGGCCGCCGACGTGGAAGCCGTAACCCAGACCGTCCAGGGCCTAAGCCCGTTGCCTCAGGCGCCCGAGGCCGTCGCCTACGTCCTCGCAAGGCCAGTCGGCGGGGACGTGCCGCAGATGCTGTTCACACGCGAGGTCTCCGCCGCGCAACTCCGTGCTGACGAGCGCGCGGCGAGTGCCACCGAGTCCTTCGAGACCCCCACCGGACCGATCTGGGACGTGGCCTCTGGCGAAACGGTGCGCGGGCACCGAGGGCCTCTGGCGCCAGAGAACCGGCAGTTTGATGCATGGGCGTTCGCCCACGACGGCACGGTCTACGAAGTCGGATGGAGGCACCGGCAGTACCGCGAGCGCCTGCACGAGGACGGAGTGCCGCTGGCGTGGATCATGCTGGCGCTGTCTGGCCTTGTGCTCTTCGGGTACCCGGTTCTGTTCCGCGGTAGCGTGCTCCGCCCGATGCGTCAGCTTCGGGACGGTCTCGCGAAGGTGGAGAGCGGTGACCTCGCCACCCGCGTCCCGGTCGGCGTCCCGGACGAGATCGGCGGGCTCTCTGTTTCCTTCAACCACATGGCGGAGGGCCTGGAGACCTCGCGCCAGAGGCTAGACGAGGCGGCGCGCGATCTCGCAGAGAGCGAGGCCACGTTCCGGGCGCTCTTCGTTGAGTCCTTCAACGCGGTCGTTGTGACGGAGGCCTCTGGCGAAATCCTGGAGGCCAACCGGGCCTTCGAGACGCTCGTTGGGATGGGCCGGGGCGCGTTGCAAGGGCGGCCGCTGGCGTCGCTGTTTGTGGACGTGACGCCAGAGGCCCTCGCGGATGCGCCCGGAGGCGAGGCGGGCCACCCGGCCCGGATACGTGCCGCGGGGGGCGAGGACGTCGGTGTGCTCGCCACGGCGACGCGCCGAGACGACGGCAGGCTTCAGGTCATCGTCAAGGATCTGAGCGACCGAGACCGCGCCGAGCGCCTCACGGAGAGGGACCGTGCGCGCTCGGCTCTGCTCGCGCACGTCGCCGACGAACTGCGCGCGCCGCTGGCGCTGCTGCTCGGTCCGCTCCATCGCGCGGTGGAGGGCGCGTATGGACGGTTGCCTGGTTTGCTCAAGGAGCATCTCCGCGAGACGGTCACGCACGGCCAGGACGTGGGGACGCTGGTGGACCGCATCCTGCATCTCTCGCGCCTGTCCACGGGCCAGATCCGCCCCGAGGTGCGGCTCGTCGCTGTGGGTCCGCTGGTGCGCCGCGTCGCGCGTGCGTCCGAGACCGAGGCGGGCGCCGACGTGACGATCCGCGATCAGGCGCCAGAGGCCGTCGTCCGGGCCGACCCGTTCCATCTCGAAGCCGCCGTTCGCCTCCTCGTCGCCGATGCGCGCGTCCCGGGTCTGCCACTCGTGATCTCTGTGGAAACCGACGGCGCCGAGATCGCAGTTTCGATGGCCGGGCAGGCCTCTGGCGATAGCGCCGCGCCCACTCCGAGCGTCGCGGCAGCGCTCGCCCGAGATCTCGTTGAACTCCAGGGCGGCTCCTTCGCACCCGCTGCGGCGGGCGGAGGCACGGTCCGCCTGTTGCGCTCTGTAGCACCAGAGATCTTTGGCGGAGACGGCAGTGAGACGCCAGAGGCGCCGACGGTCGTGCTCGTCAACGACCACCCGGACCTGCGCCGCTACGTCCGCGATCTCGCCGCGACGCTGGGCGAGGTGGCGGAGGCCGCGACGGTGGAGGCCGCCCTGAAGCTCGCGCGAGAGGCCCGCCCGTCGCTCGTCGTCGTGGACGATCTGGTTCCGGAGGCGGAGACGTTCATCCGGTCGCTGCGCGCGGACCCCGCCACGGAATCGCTCGGTGTGCTGATCCTCGCCTCGCGCCCCGGCTTCGTGGCCGAGGCACTGGCCTCTGGCGCCGACGATGCGCTAGAGAAGCCGTTCGACGCTCGCGTCTTCCGCGCCCGCGTGGCCGCGCTCTTGGAGCGCCAAAGGCAACAGGAGCGGCGTCGCGCTCTCGATCCTACTGGGCTGGTGCATCAGGCCCGCGAGGTCGTCACAGCCGCTATCGCGGATGCGGGCTTCGACGCCAGCGCTCTCGCCGAGGCGGTTGGCCTCAGCACATCGCAACTCGCGCGCCGCCTCCGCACCGAGGCGGCCATGACGCCGACTGAACTCATCCGCTCGGTTCGGCTTACCCACGCCCGTCGCTTCCTCGAAGCGGGCGCGGGATCGGTCTCGGAGGCTGCATTCGCCAGCGGCTTTAACAGCGCGTCGTACTTCTCGCGCGCGTTCCGAGCGCACTTCGGCGAGCCGCCGTCCGCAGTCGCCCGCGCCAGCGCACAGGAGGCAAACGGGCCGACCACGGGCGAGGAGCGCGACGGGAGATAGAAACCCACGCACCGCAGAACCCTGCGCCTCATCGCGGCATGCCGCGACGCTACGGTGGCATGTAGAAACGGAGGCGACACGCCCAGCCCCTGGCGCCAGAGGCCGAAACGGCCGTGGAAACCAGAACCAAAGCGTAGCGCGCGCCAGAGGCCCCTCGCAGCGCTTTTGCGCGTTCTGTACATGCCTTTGCGCGTTCTGTGCGCGTCGGGGTCGGAACGACCGCGCGAGGTTGATGCATCCCTGACCTCCGCTCGCCTCGTGCCGGAGATGTCCTTCCTCCTGAAGGCCTCTGGCGTGGCTCCTTGCTTCCTGTCATGCCTGCCTGCCTCCGCTGGATTGCTGCTCTCAGCCTCAGCGCGCTCCTTGCCAGTTCGTCCGTCTACGCCCAGAGCCTGGAAGCACTGAGCCCAGACCCGGACATGGCCGTGCACGCCACGATCCCGCTTGCCTCAAGTCCCGAACCCCTTCAAGATGGAACCCGTGCGTCTGGTGATAGAGCCGGGCATGGAGGTCCAATCGAAGACAGGAGGTACCGTGATTACCGTCAATTCCAGCGCCGGTGATTCTGATGGGGTTTGCACCCTCACGAGCCTTCCGATGCCTAGCAGTGATTGCACGCTTATCGAGGGGCTTGGTGCCCTGAACTCCATTTCCCCGATCGATTTCCCGCCACCGTACAGGATTGAGTTCAACATCGTAGGCGGGGGCCTCCCGCCGCACGTCATTCGTCCCACGGAGCAGCTTGATCTTCGGGCTTCCGTGCCGGGGAGGGTCACCATTGATGGGAGCAGCGTAGCATTCCCTGACGGGAGCCCGAGCATTGAGATCGACGGAACCGAGAGCACGGGTCCACTCAGAGGACTTGTTGTGTCCCATTCAGACGTGACGGTGCGCGGGCTCACGTTCCGAGGATGGTCAGATCCCGACAACGGCATAGGGCTTCTCCTTCTAGAGGGAGCCGACCAAGTCACGATTGAGAATTGCCATTTCGGGATTGGATATTCCCGGTTCGCAGATCCCAGCGATCGGCACTACGCATCGCCGAATACCTTTGGAGTTGTTGTACAGCAGGTCTCTAGTACGCAGATACAGAGCAGCGTGATTTCCGGCAACACCTCTACTGGTCTCATCCTCGCCATGGCAGGCCAAGCACAGGTACTTGGGAACCGGATTGGAACGAATCCATCAGGAGCCGCCGCGATTCCAAACGGAGGGAATGGAATCGCGGTCCAAAGCTCTCCGGACGCGGTGATTGGCGGGGCGATATCGGGTGAAGGCAACGTGATCTCCGGCAACGTCGGGAATGGGGTCATTCTGCTCGCTGGGAGCGACAGGGCGCAGGTGCTGGGCAACCGGATTGGAACGACTGCGGACGCTACAGCCGCACTTCCCAACGGGGAGCAAGGAGTGAGAGTTCAAGTGTCGGATGTTGTGATCGGTGGGGCCGAAGCGGGTGCAGGTAACGTCATCTCCGGCAACGCCTCTCATGGTCTCTTTCTGCTCGCGGCAGGCCAGGCACAGGTATTCGGGAACCGGATTGGAACGGACCTATCGGGAACCGCCGCGATTCCCAACGATGGGGCTGGGGTCTGGGTCGAAGACTCACCGGACGCGGTGATCGGCGGGGCGGCAACGGGTGCAGGCAACGTCCTCTCCGGCAACATCGGGGACGGTATCATTCTGCTCGCTGGAAGTGAGAGGGCGCAGGTACTCGGGAACCGGATTGGAACGAACCCATCGGGAACGGCCGCGATTTCCAACGGAAGAGCTGGGATCTGGGTCCAAGACTCACCGGATGCGGTGATTGGCGGGGCAGCAACGGGTGCGGGCAACGTCATCTCTGGCAACGCCGAGGATGGGGTCATTCTGCGTGCTGGGAGCAACAGGGTGCAGGTGCTGGGCAACCGGATTGGGACCGATGCTTCCGGGACGGCAGCTATTGGAAACGGGTTCAGTGGTGTCTTCATATTTGGAACCTCTAGCAACAGAGTCGGTGGTACGGCACCGGGAGAGGCAAACGTCATCGCGTACAACAGGGAAGGGGTGGATGTCCAGCCTTTCGAGGCAAGCACGGCGACCGGAAATCGGATTCAGCGCAATCAGATCTTCGCCAACACGGGACCAGGGATCCGGATCGACCAGAATCCTGGACCTGACCCCGGTGACGTGGACGAGGGCTCAAACCGTCTCCAGAATTGGCCCGCCCTTACCTCCATCGGCTTCAATGGGTCGGACCGCATCTTGCCGCGCTTTTCCGTCGATACGGACCCTGCCAATGCCACCTATCCACTCACCGTCGACTTCTATATTTCTGACGGAAGCCGCGAGGGGCGCACGTGGATCGGCAGTCGCCTCTACACCGCAGCGGATCATGCCAGCGGTCAGCCTGTCGGTGAGGTCCTCGTGTCACCCGTCGCATTGGATGAGTCCGACACCATCGTCGCGACGGCCACCGACGCAGCGGGGAATACGAGCGCGTTCACGCCAGAGGCCTCGCTCAGCGCGCCAGAGGCCTTCGTAGTCACAAACACGAACGACAGTGGAGCGGGGTCGCTGCGCCAGGCGTTGTCCGACGCCAGCGCACTGGGAGGTCTTACCCGGGTCGGGTTTGACATCCCGGGCTCCGGTACGCGGATCATCTCCCCTCTCTCGCCCCTGCCCGTCATCACAGGCGGCGTGACTATCGCAGGCACCACACACCCCGGTGCCACCGATTGCACTGCGGGAGCCGGAGGCATTCCTGCGATCCAGATCGACGGTGCCAGTGCAGGCACGAGTGCGAGTGGACTGGTCTTCGACGGAGCCACAGGCGCGACCGTCCGCGGGCTCAGCATCGTCGCCTTCGGTGGCGACGGTGTCCGCATCGACGGAGGGGAAAGCGTTGCGGTGACGTGCAGTTTCATCGGTATAGCTGCATCGGGTGCCGCCAGAGGCAACGGCCGGGGTGTCCACCTCACCGGTGGTGTGGCGGCAGCAGTGATCGGGGGGCTGACTGCCGCCGACCGCAACGTCATCGGCAGCAACACCCTCGAAGGCGTTCTGATCACGGGGGGCACACCGGCGAGCTTTGTCGCCTCCAACACCATCGGGACTACCCCCACTGGGTCAGCCCCGCGCCCCAATGCCACAGGAATCCGTATTACAGGCGGTGCTCAGTTCACCTTCGTCGGGGGCACCCTCGGCGGAGACCCGGCGCCGAACGTGATCTCGGGCAACACCGGCGTCGGTGTGGTCATCAGCGCGTCCAACAACAACTTTCTCCTGAGCAACCTCATCGGCACGAATGCCGATGGGGACGGAGCGATTCCCAATGGCTTCCATGGTGTCCAACTGATCGGAGGCGCCTCCAACAACGTGATCGGCGGTACGGGCGAGGCGCTCGGCAACACGATTTCGGGCAACGGCCTATGGGGCCTGATCGTGGAGGGCGTGGGCACGACGGGCAACCGAATCCAGGGCAACCGAATCGGCGTCGCTCTTGACGGCACGACGCCGCTGGGCAACGCTCGTGACGGGGTACTGGTCTACAACGGCGCGACAGACAACACCATCGGCGGGACGGCCTCTGGCGAGGGCAACGTGATCGCGCACAACGGCGAGTCCGGCGTGGAGATCAACACGGCCTCGTCCGTTGGAAACCGGATCCTGCGCAACACGATCCGACACAACGCCGGGATCAGCATCGACCTGCTCGGCAACGGGACCACGCCCAACGACACGGGCGACGCAGACGAAGGCCCGAACCGGCTCCAGAACGCCCCGGTGTTCACGAGTGCGAGCTACGACGGGAGCATGCTCTC
>JBCCPW010000182.1:0-7157 GCA_039024735.1 Bacteroidota bacterium | reverse complement strand
TGTCGGCAGGGCGGGGGAGGGGGTTCACGTCCACGAGACGGGTCCGCGCTCAAGCTCTGCCAAGCGGGCCGCGTCTGCAAGCGCGCGGTGCACGTCTTCCAACTGCGGCCAGTCCTCCGGCCGGAGCGTCACCACCTCGTCCCCCAAGCCGACGACCAGGCCCTCGCGCCGAGGCATCGCGGAGTGGATGGGCACGAGGAGCGTCGGTCCCGTGCTGGTCACGTCCCACGCCGAACGGATCGCGCCCCGGGATCCCGCCACGATCACTTCCGCCGCCTGCTTCTGCACCGCGTACATCCCGACGGCCGCCGCTGCCGTGTACACGCCCGGCACGATGAACAGCAACGGCGTCAGCACCGCGTAGCCCTGCAGCGCGGCGGCCAGCGAGACCACCATCACGCACAGCAGTGCGAACGCGACGGGTCCCGCCTGGGCCTTCGCGGCCAGAAGGGCGCGGGAGGCGGATCCGGGATGGTGGACGCTTCGGAAGGTCATGGCGCGAAGGGTACCGCCTCGGTGCCGAGGCGGGGATGCTGCGGGCGTTGAACGGCGCCCCCTACTGTGTGGGAGCACAGAGTTCACCTATGACGTCCCTTCTCCTTGTAGAAGAGAGGGACAGGGTGAGGGGGCTTCGATACGCCTTTGCGGGTACCCTGATGCGGACGGTCGCGGTCAACGGCCCCCACGCGTCCAGGCTCCCACCGAGGCGGGATCACGCGTCCGGCCCCAGGAACGGATACCCGAAGTGGTGCGGCGGGACGAACGTCTCCTTGATGCTGCGCGGGCTCGTCCAGCGGAGGAGGTTGAGCAGCGAGCCCGCCTTGTCGTTCGTGCCGGAGCCTCGGGCGCCCCCGAACGGCTGCTGTCCCACGACGGCCCCCGTCGGCTTGTCGTTGAGGTAGAAGTTGCCCGCAGCGTCCGCGAGGCGATCTGTCGCGAAAGCCAGCGCGCGGCGGTCCTGCGCGAAGACGGCGCCGGTGAGGGCGTAGGGGCTCGTGGAGTCCACGAGGTCCAGCATTTCCTCGAACGACTCGTCCCCGACGTACACCGAGGCGACGGGGCCGAAGATCTCCTGCTCCATCGTCTCGTAGCGCGGATCGTCGCAGAGGAGGACGGTCGGGTCGATGAAATAGCCCGTCTCGTCGGAATACGTCCCGCCGCGAAGGATCTCCACGCCCTCCGTCTCGGTGGCGCGGTCGATGTAGCCGGTGATCTTCGCGAACGCCCGGTCGTCGATGACGGCGTTGACGAAGTGGGTGAAGTCCTGCACGGGGCCGACCGTGATCTCGTCCATCTGTGCCATCAGCACGTCCCGAACCTCCGGCCAGAGGCTCGTCGGGAGGTAGACGCGGCTCGCGGCGGAGCACTTCTGCCCCTGGTACTCGAAGGCGCCCCGCACGATGGCCGTCGCGACCGCCACCGGGTCCGCGCTCTCATGCGCGACGATGAAGTCCTTCCCGCCCGTCTCGCCCACGATGCGCGGGTACGTCCGGTAGTGGTCCAGGTTGGACCCGATGGTGCGCCAGAGGTGGTTGAACGTGGCGGTGGAGCCCGTGAAGTGGAGGCCCGCGAGGTGCTCACTCGCGAGGACGGGGTCGCCCACGTCGGGCCCATCGCCGGGAAGCATGTTGATGACGCCCGGCGGCATCCCGGCCTCTTCCAGCAGGTCCATGATGACGCCCGCCGCGAGCATCTGCGTGGGCGCGGGCTTCCAGACGACCGTGTTGCCCATCAGCGCCGGGGCGGTCGGGAGGTTGGCCGCGATGGCGCTGAAGTTGAACGGCGTGACGGCGAAGACGAAGCCCTCCAGCGCGCGGTACTCCGTCCGGTTCCAGGTGGAGGAGAGGCTCAGCGGCTGGTCCTCCAGGAGGTCGCGGAGAAAGGCGACGTTGTACCGGAAGAAGTCGATCATCTCGCACGCCGAGTCGATCTCCGCCTGATAGGCGTTCTTCGACTGACCGAGCATGGTGGCCGCGTTCATCCGGTCGCGGTAGGGCCCCGCGAGGAGTTCGGCGGCCTTGAGCAGGACGGCGGCGCGGTCGGTCCAGAGCATCCGGGACCAGTCGTGACGGGCCTCCACTGCTGCCGTTATTGCATTTCCAACATCCTGTGTCCGCGCGTTATGCACGACTCCTACCACGTGGGCGTAATCGTGCGGTTCTACGACCTCCACGGTCCGTCCGGTCTCAACCCGCTCGCCGCCGACCACCGGCAGGATGAGGGCTTGCTCTCCGCCCATCCGGGCGAGTTCGGCCTGCAACGAGGCACGCTCGGGCGATCCGGGGGCGTACGACCGGACCGGCTCGTTGACGGGATGGGGGGGACGTGCGATGCCGTTGTTCATGGCCGAGAGGGGGGAGGCGGAAGGGCTTCCGTGCAAGATACCCGGCGCGCCCTCGCCTCCCGATGAACCTCCCATGCCGACGTTTCCCGCCTCGGTACCGAGGCGGACCGGGCTTGCCTGGAGCGTCATTTCGACGCTCGACAGCGAGTGGCCCTCTCGCTACGTGGCGTGTGCGAACTCCACCGAGGCGGGGGCATTGGCATTGTGGTGTATTTTCTGGCGTGGCTCCGGGTTTTTATCCGGCGCAACGCTCACCAATACTTGTTTTGCCTCTCGTTGAGAGGATCAGGAAGGTCGACTTGTCTGTTTGGTATGATGAGTTCTCTTTGCGCTTGGGCGACAGTCTTCGCCGTTCGATTGAGAAGGGTCTTGCTGGCTCTCGGTTCGGAGTCGTGGTGCTGAGCCCTGCTTTCTTTGCAAAGGAGTGGCCGCAGCGGGAGCTCGATGCCCTGACTTCACTGGAGATCAGCGGCAAAGGGAGGGTGCTTCCGATCTGGCTGGACGTCGATCACGATACGGTTCAGCAGCATTCTCTCTTGCTAGCTGACAAAGTCGCTGTTTCGGCTAGCGAAGGGCTTGATACCATCGTATCGAAGCTGAACGAAGCCATCTACCCTGAGAGGCTGCGATCAGACGAGGAGGTAATCGCTTTGATCGACCGTTACATGACGGCAGACACAGCCGACGCGAGCGACCTTATTGCCCAGGCGGAGGCAAGGCTTGAGGCCATAGCCAGCTATAGGGCAGAGGTGTCGAGTATTGAGATCCCAGAGTCGGTCTGGGAAACGGATTCCGGCTTCAAAAACTTCTTTGACCCGAAGATAGAAGCCGCGAAGAAGCGGTTCTCCATACCCCGCCTTCTCTACCACCATGAGGACGTGCCTTTGAGCCGCTTTGAGACGCAGCGCCTGAAACCTAGAATCAAGAAGTGGCATCGCGGCAAGCTAAGCAGCAATGATAGCTACGACTTGTTCTTCTCGATGGATGAGGAGTACGATATGGATTGTTTGTACGTCTTGTTCGGTTTGCCGAACTTCGCTGTGTCGCCTTCTCAGCACAGCAGGCTCAGAAAGGCAATAGTCCACATTGTGCATCGAAACCTAGACAGTGAGGTGTTCAACGAAGGTGAGGCGTACAAATACGCTATGGAACGATGGTTGGGCATTTAGCTGGGAGGCATAACCCGCCGCTGTTATTACCCGGAAGTTAAGAGGGCGACGGCGATTCCAGTCGATTCGGGACGGTCGGGCAGGGGGAGAGGTGGCGAGGCGATGAGCAGACGCAACCGCTCGCTCCTACCCATCGAGGCGGGAATCCAACTACCGAACCACGACAAACCGCCGGGTCGCCTCCTCCCGGTCGCTCGCGACCCGGACGACGTACGTCCCCGGCGCGAGATCGGCCACCGGCACATCCATCGCGTAGCTCCCGGGCGAGCGAACGGCCTCGGACCGCCAGACCTCGCGCCCCAGCACGTCGAGGATCTGTACACCGAGGCGGGAGGCCTGATCCAGCCGGTACCGCACGGTGACGCGGTCCCCGGCTGGGCTCGGGAAGGGTGCATCCAGCGTCAGGGTCACGGGAGACGTGGCTGATTCCGCCTCGGTGCCCACACCGCCACCCCCGCCGAACAGCAGCAAGACGCGGCCGTCGCGAGTGCCCACGGCGATCTCCGGGACCCCGTTGTCGTCCAGGTCGCCCACGGCCGTCACAGCCTCGCCCGACTGCCCGAACGAGCCGTCGCTGAACACGTAGCGCCAGATTTCCTCGCCATCCGCGCCCGAGAGGAGGGCCGCGTACCCGGCGCGTCCCACCACCGCCACCTCCTCGATGCGGTCCGCGTCCACATCCGGCACGGACGACACGCCGAGCGCCTGCTCGTCCACGAACGCGCTCCACACGAGGGTGCCCGTCGCCGTGTCCAGCGCCTCCACCTCGGCGGACGTGGACGCCACCACGGCCAGCGGGGAGTCCCCGCCTCGGTCGATGAGTGCGAGGTCCCAGACGGTGGTGCCTCCGTAGCGCGCGCTCCAGCGCACGGTCCCTGTGGCGCCATCGAGGCGGAAGATGCGCTGCCCAACCCCGGCCGCGAGGAGGTCCTCGCCGTCCGCATCGGGAACGGGAACGAGGAGATACGGCGTCGCGCCGATCGTCCGGCTCCAGACGACCGCGCCGTCCGCGCCGTCGAGTGCTACCACCGAGTTGGAC
The DNA here is from genome assembly GCA_039024735.1 of Bacteroidota bacterium. Classification (GTDB taxonomy): domain Bacteria; phylum Bacteroidota; class Rhodothermia; order Rhodothermales; family Rubricoccaceae; genus Rubricoccus. Next base: position 2,605 of record JBCCPW010000182.1, on the reverse strand, counting down.
ACGTCGCCGTCTCCGCCCGCCGCCACCCGCACGCCGAGTCCGTCGCCGGGGCGATACAGCACCGTCTGATAGCTCGGGATGTCCAGCCCGACGTCCCACAGCAGGGCGCCCGTCGCTCCGTCGAAGAGGTACACGCGACGGTCGTTGTACGGATCGAAGCCCTCGGGGTCAGCGCGGCCGGTGCCGGAGGCCACCTCGGGGATGCCGTCGCCGGTGAGGTCCAGGCCCGGTCGCACCGAGACGGAGTGATGAGCGGCGAGGAACGGGTTGAAGTCGTCGCCGAACTCCCAGAGGAGGTCTCCCGTCGCGCCATTGAGCGCGTAGACGTGGTTGCCGCTGCCTCCGGTCCCGATGACCACGTCCGGGACGGCATCGCCCGTGAGGTCGGCGCCCGTCGCGAGGCCCGTGTCGTAGAGCTGATCCACCCCAGAGACCGCCCCGCAGTTGCCGTTGGACGGGCATGTGTCGAAGGTCCACGCGACGGGTGGTGCGCTCCATCCGTTGGCGTCCAGCACGACCGTCAAGAAGTTGCGCGAGGCGTAGACGAGATCGGGCCGTCCGTCGCCCGTGAGATCTCCCGGCGAGGCCAGCGAGACCACCTGATTGCCCACGCCCGAGGCGGGATTCGACACGACCGGGTGCATCCAGATGGGATCGCCCGGGCTCAGATCCGGGTCGATTCCCTCTCCGCTCAACGGGATCGTGAGGGGCGATTCGGGATCGTTGCTTTCCACCGTCAGCGTCCCGGTTCGGGTCCCCACCGAGGTGGGGCGGAACGCGACCGGGAGGGATCGCAGCTCGGCGGGCGCAAGCTGAAGCGGAAGCGAGGTCCCGTAGAGCGCGAAGGCGGGATCCGTGCTCTCCATCGAGGAGATCACCAGCGGCTCCACGCCCACGTTCTGGATGAGCAGGGTCTGCGTGTCCAGCGACAGGCTCGTCGGGGGATCGATGCGGACGGCGCCGAAGTCCAGGCGCTCCGGCGCGATGGCGAACAGGCGCGGCTGCGCCTCTGCCGCGAACGCCGAGAGGGGAACCTCGACGTCTGTGTTCTGCACGTCGTTGGTGCGGAACGACAGGCGCCCGGAGGCATCGCCCGATGGATCGAGGCGGTCACGGAAAGCCGTGAACGTCACATCGAAGGTCCGGCTCTGGCCGGGGGCTAGGACCGCCTCGGTGAGGGTCGTCGTGAACGTCCCGGCAGACTCCGGGATGAAGGCGATGGTGACCTCCGAGAGATCGAGCGGACCGTCGCCCTCGTTCGTGATGACCAGGGTGCGCGTGGAATCCGCTCCGTCCACCACCACGCCAAAGTCGAGGGCAGTGTCTGAGATCGCGACCTCTGCGTTGCCGCTCGCGGAGAGGTCGATCTCGTAGATGACCGCCGTCGAGACGTTGCGTGCCACGACGTACAGACTCTGCTGCCCATCGAACGCGAGGCCGCGAGGGCGTGTGGCGCCCCGGGGAAGGCTCAGCGTTCCGAGCACGGCCCCGGTGGCCCGGTCGAGGTGGTACAGTGTGAAGTCGCTCGGGGAGCCCGAATCGCCCCCGGTGTTCGTAGCCCATAGCGTCCCGTCTCCGAGAAATGCGATCCCCGCAGGCTCAGTGGACGGAAACGGGACAGTCTCCACGACCGCCCCCGAGGCGGGATCCAGCCCGACGATGGCGGCTTGATCGTCAGGGAAGGCGCGCGAGGCCCAGAGCAGGCCGTCGTGGAACGTCAGGCCGTTCGTCAGCGGGCTCGGGGCCGGGATGGAGCCCTCCACTGACCCATCCGCAGCCACGGTGCCGATGGCGGGATCCGAGGCATCGAAGTCCGTCGAGACGCGAAACCGTTCGGCGTCTACGGCCACGCCTCGAGGCTGGAACGGCAGGTCAACGACCGTCTCCACCTGTCGGGTGGACAGATTCAGCGTCACGATCCGGTTGTCCCGAGTCTCGGTGGCGTACAGGATGCCATCCCGCCAGTCGAGCCCGTGGAGGAGGGGATCCCCGACCGGGTCGATGGCGCGAACGTAGGCCTGGGCGGCGACGGTCGGAGCGAGACAGCAGAGGGCGAGAGCGAGCGTCGCGAGGCGCATACGAGGGCGGCAGGGTGCCGGACGATAGACCGAGGCGGGGCCTCGGGCAAGCCACTGGGACGCGCCCGCCTCGGTGCGGCTGCCCTCCGCATCGGCACCGAGGCGGGACCTACTCGCTCGCCCGCCCCTCGCGCCATCGCGCCAGCAGACCGGACGGCTGCCCGCGCTCCCACGCCTGGAACGCCCGCAGGTCGCCGCGCAGTCCCCGCACCACCAGACCGATCACCGCCGCATCGTCCACGTACCCGATGACCGGGAGCACGTCCGGGATGAGGTCGACGGGGGACAGGAAGTAGATCAGTCCGGCCACGATGGTCACGAGCGAGCGCCATGGCAGCGCGCGGTAGTCGCCTCGGGCGTAGGCCCGCACCACGCGAATGAGCACTGGCAGGTCGTCCCGGATCTCGCCGATCTGGTCGCGGTGCTCGTGCATCTTCTCGCTCGCGCGCCCGGCGAGCCGCTTGAGGCGCCCCGTGTCGGCGGCGTCCCGCTCGGCCCGGCGGCGGAAGCGCGAGAGGCCCCGGCGG
>JBCCPW010000181.1:0-7166 GCA_039024735.1 Bacteroidota bacterium | reverse complement strand
GGGCGGGGGGTGCCGGGCCCCGCGGGGGGGCCGTGGGGGAGTGTTGGCCCGCCCCGCGGCGCCAAAACCCCCCCGGGGGGGGCCGCCGCGCGGCCCGCCGCGCTTTCCCTCTGACCGGGCGGGAGATCCCGTGGGATCGCTCCCTGCCCGATTTTCTCTCACCCAACCCAGGGAGAGATCGGTTCGGCGGGTCCTAGGACCGGCGCCGGAGTCCGTAGACGATCTTGCGGATCGTGTCGAACTGGAGGTAGGGATGCTGCTCGCGAAGCTCCTCGATGGCCTCGTAGGCCGGGACGTTCTCGCGGCGCATCGCCTGGAACTGCTGGCGGATCTGGTAATCGCGGACCCCCTTCTCGTTCAGCAGGTTGTGCTGGTTCAGCAGGGAGTACACATCGGCTTCGACGAGTCCAGAGAGGGGATTTGCGGTGGTGATCTCCATCTGTAGGGGGGAGGCGTCGGCTTGGCTTCGACTCAACGGTACACACTCCGCACACGCTCCCCTAGCCGTCTCCCGCCGAACGGTCGCGAGCCTCCCGCGAACGGTTCTCCTCTCCGACGAGCCGCGCGGAGTCTCACCGGGGGTCGGCCTCGCGAAGGGCTCGAAGGGCCGTGGAATCGGGCGCGAGGCGGACAGCGTCGATCCCTGCTTGGAGTGGGATCGGCGCAGCGATCACCTCGGACCAGGCCACGGCATCGAGGCGGCGCGGGCCACGGCGCGGCTGGCGCACCCGCCCGACCGCCAGAACCGTCGTCCCCGTTCGGACGCCGTGATCAGCACCGAGGCGGACGACGAACGTCCCGACGCCATCGCTGACGAGCACCTCGCGCTCTGTGGGCTCCGCCAAGACCCGCCCCGTCACGCTGGCCGTCACGACACGCCGCGCCAGCGAGACCGTGTCCAGCCGAGCGAAGGGCGCCTCGCCCAGGTCCACCCGCCTCGGTCCGCCCATCGCCTCCGGCCCAAACGCGTAGACGGCCCATGCACCCCCGCCGAGGGCCATGAGGGGGACGAGCAGCAGGAGCGCGCGTCTCACCCGTCTGGAACGTCGCCCACGCTCGCCTCGCGAGCCCGCTGCGTCACGGCGCGGAAGGAGGTCCCTTGCCACACGAGGGCCATCGCGCCGAGCACGCAGAACAGGAGAAGCTGCGCTGCATGCGTCAGGATCGCGTACGAGGCCGCCTCGGCCTGCGCGACGGCGAACAGCACTACCAGGGTCTGCACCACCGCGTAGTGGTACGAGCCCGTCCCGCCCGGCGCCGGAAGCGACATCCCGACGGCCCCGATGGTCATCACCGCCCAGGCATCCACCAGCCCGAGATTGAACGGCTCCACCATCCCGAGGAGGTGCAGCGGGAGGTACGACATGAGGCCGTAGAGCCCCCAGATCGCCACGGTGGAGCCGACGAGCGCTGCCCGCTGACGCACGCGGAGCAGCGAGACGAGGCCGTCGCGAAAGCCCGCGACCAGTTCTCGTACGCGGTCCCCGCCGCGTCGGAGCGCGAGCACACCGAGCGCCAGCACGCCCACCCCAGCGACTATCAGCGCGAGTCCCAACACGACACCGTTGACCGGGAGAGCCTCCACCGCCTTGGTGGTGTTCGCCGCGAACGTGCCGGTCACGTCCGCGAGGCGATCCCCGAACAGGAGCACCACGCTTCCAATCGCGAGGGCCAGCGTGAGCACGTCCAGTACGCGCTCCGCGACGACGGTCCCGAAGACGCCCGCGAAGGAATGGTCGCTGCGGGCCGCAAGGTTGCCCGCCCTCGCGAACTCTCCGAGCCTCGGGGCAGCCTGGTTGACGAGGTAGCCGACGAGCACCGAGGCGAAGGCGTCGCCGAAGCCGACGGGTCGGTTCTCGCCCGGCATCGCGCCGAGGAGAAGCTGCCACCGCCAGGCTCGCAACGCGTGGGCAGCCACCGTCACCAGCAGCAGCGGGACGGCCCAGCCCCATCGGGCGTCGGCCAGCGACCCCCGGATCTCGCCGATATCGACGCCGCGAAGTGCCAGCCAGAGCAGCCCGCCCCCGAGCAGGAACGAGACAGCGAGCGTCAGGGCGGTCTTGAGCCGATCGGACACGAAGTGCGAGAACGCCGCGACGCCCCGACTGAAGCCGGGGCGCCTGCATGCAGAGGGATAGGGGCGAGGCTACTCGCGAAGATCCACGATCTCGATCCCCTTCGGAGCGATAAACCTGAACTGGGACTCCTCGATACGTGGGTTGAGCCGGACGTTCCGCAGGTCGAAGGCCAACGTGGCCCCGTTGACGTCGTGAACCCGGATCCGCGTCGGGACGCCATCGGAGGAGCGCGCGTAGAGTGTCACATCGCGGACGGAGGAGCCGGCCTCGCGTGGGACGAGCGCCAGCACGTCGTGCGCCGTCCCGCCGATGGTGGCCCGGCTCGCGCCGGTCGGACGGAAGACCTTCAGGTAGTCCGTGAAGAGCTGCCCGATCTGGAAGCCGACCTCGCCCGGATCGTAGGTCTGGATGACGACCTGGGCTTCCGCCTCGGCATGCGACCAGAGCGTCGTCCCGTCGGTGACGAGCGTCTGGCCGGGGAGTGTGAGCCGGAACGCTTCGCCCTGTACCTGGATGGCGCCTCGGAGTGACTCGCCGCCGATGGTCTGCGTGAAGTCCGCCGAGAGCGCGCGAACGTCCGAGTAGCGGTCCTGAAGCTGGCGGGCGACCGCCTCGGCGTCCTGCGCATTCGCCTGTCCAGAGAAGAGGACGACGAGCGCGAGGGCGAGGGCACCAGAGCGGACGCGGGAGCGGGTGGAATGGGTGGTCATGGGAACGAGCGGGCAGTGAACCCGCGCAGGGAGGCAATGCCTCTGACGAAATCAAAGCGCGTGCCGCGAGAAGGCCGCGCGTTGTCACGTCTGAGCGGACATCGAAGCTCCGATGGTGCGAGCCCGCGATGCGTGGAGAACCGTCGGATGCACACGAGGGCGTCCGCCTCGGTGACGCACGGGAGGTGCCGGGCGCGGACCGAGGCGGGCTCACCGATCTGACATCCCGCCTCCGGATGCGGCCCACGGAGTTGGCTCGGGGTGCACCGAGGCGGTTGCTTCCAGTCCCCAGTCCCCAGTCCCCAGTCCCCAGTCCCCAGCCATGCTCACCATCGTCTCCGGCGGACAGACGGGCGTGGACCGCGCCGCCCTCGATGCCGCCACCGAGGCGGGCCTCCCCACCGACGGCTGGTGCCCGGCCGGGCGCTGGGCGGAGGACGGCCCGATCCCCTCGCGCTACGGACTGCGCGAGACCGCCTCGGTGGACCCTGCGGAGCGGACGCGGCGAAACGTCCGCGACACCGAGGCGGTGCTGATCCTCGCGAGGGAGCGGCTCACCGGCGGGACGCGGCTGACGGCGGAGGTTGCGGGGGATCTCGGGCGCCCGCTCCTCGTGCTCGACCCGCGCACGGCCGATCCGTCCGTCATGGTGGAGTGGATGCGTGCGCACACCGTCGCCCGCCTCGATGTGGCCGGATCGCGTGAGAGCGAAGCACCGGGCCTCTACCGCGAGGCTCGTGGGTTCCTTGCTGCCGTGTTCTATCTCCTGCCGACCGTCCCAGACAGGTGAGTCCGCCTCGGTGCTACCGGAGGCGGAAGACAACGGGAAGCGTGTACCGGATCTTGACCGGACATCCGCCCTGCGTGCCAGGTTCAAACCGAGACGCCATCACTCCCGCAATCGAGGCTTGGCACAACTCGTGGGTTGGTGCCTGCGTGCAGGTTGGCTCCAACACCAGTCCGTTCTCGTCCACGACGAACTGCACGAAGACGGTTCCCTCTACCCCCGCGCGGCGCATGCCCTCAGGGTACTGCACGCGTTGCTGGAGCCTCGCAAGGCCGCCGATGAGGACTGGGGATGTCTCCACGATCTCCCCCTCACTGCGTCGGCAAGGGCGAGAGGATGGATTGAGGGTGCGTCTCGCCGTCAGTGTTTGAAGCTGAGAAAGCGACGGATACCGAGGTGTGGGCAGGCGAAAGTTCACCGGCAGCACGGTCCGCGCCGCCACGGGCTCTCCGCCCAACAGGCCGGGCTCAAACACAGACCCTTCGATGGCCTCAGTAGCCGCCGCACAGAGCCGCTCGTCTGGGCTCCGCGGACAGGAGACATCCGAAACCGCCCCCTCCGCACTCACGACGAACTGCACGTAGACCCGGCCCTCGATGCTGTCTGCGGCGGCCTCGGGCGGATAGACCACGCGCTGCGCCAGCCCAGCGAAGCCACCGACGAGGACAGGGGCTGTCTCCACCACATCGTGGACCGTGACCGAGTCGGCAACCTGAGCCGTGGCGCCCGTCGCCGCCATCGCGACCATCAGGACCACCCCGAGAGCCCACGCTCTCCGCCTCGGTGCCGAGGTGGAGACGTTCTGGTGCAGGGAGACGAGGAAAGACATCGCGCACGACCGAGGCGGGACCGTGTCGTAGATACCTCGGTCGATTCGTCCCGTCAAGCCTCGTCGTGCGCGCGAATCACGCGTTCGCCTCGGCGCCGGACACCACGCCCGAGCCTCTCCTCGTAGAGATTCTCTCCGGCCGCGATCCGTCGGTACGCCCGCCACAGAATCCACCCCACGATCCCGCCGCCCACCACGACCGTGACCAGGAGCGGGCTCCAGAACGAGTGGTCGAACACCGTCTGGTCATCGGGGAGCCACTGCGGCTTGAGACGAACGTCCGGGTTGGTGGCGGCCTTCCACGCGATCCACGCCGTCCCGGCCAGCACCGAGGCGGTCAGGCCCGCGAGCGACCACCACAGCATGGACCGACCCTGCGAGCGGGCATCGTGCGTCTGGCCCTCGGGTGCGTCTGCCTCGGGACCGAGGCGGGAGTCCGCGTCACGCATCGCTCTGGAGCGCGAGCCGCGCGGTGGAGAAGCGGGAGAGGTCCACGTCCTTCGGGGTCCGCCAGCACCAGAAGCGTTGGCACGAGAACGAGTTCTCGTAGAGCGCGCGGCCGACCACCACGGAGTCCACGCCGACTGGCGCGAGGGCCTGGAGGGCGACGAGGTCCTCATGGCCCGAGACGCCCCCGGCCACAGTCACGCGCGCGCCCCGGAGCGGCTCCGCGAGGCGCCGGATGGCCTCCACGCGAGGACGGGAGGTGCCGTCCGAACGGTGCACGTCCGTGTAGACGATGCGCCGCGCGCCGCCTGCTTCGAGGCGAGACGCGAGGTCGGGCGCGTCGATCTCGGTGCGGTCCGCGTCGAGGGAGAGCGTGACGCGGCTCGCGCTGAACCGGTGGACGGCCGCGAGGGCGTCGTCGGCGGTCGCGTCGGTCACGGGGCCGAAGACGACGCGGTAGACCCCGGCGTCAAGCGCCGACTCCACGTCCGCCTCGGTGGTGATGCCGCCGCCGAGTTGCACGGGGATGTCCAGCGCCGCCGCGATGGCGCGCACCACCGCGCGATTGCCCTGCTCGTCGGTCGGGGTGGCCTCCACTGTGCCCGCCGCGTCCAGGTCGATCAGGTGGAGCACCTTCGCGTTCATGACCCGCCACAGCTTCGCCATCGCAACCGGATCGGCGAAGTACGCCGACTCGGTCTCGTAGCGGGCGTTCCGCAGGCGGACGCACTGGCCGCCGTGGAGATCGATCGCGGGAATGACGAGCATGTCGAAAGATCGCGCCCGATGCGGCGCGTGGAAAGAGAAGATGTACGCAGCGGAATGGCGGTGGCTCCCCGCACGGGCCCGCCTCGGTGCCGAGGCGGCGGTTCTGAGCGTGGGGATACGCACCTCGTGCGTCTACATTGCCTCTACCGGCTTCCCCGACACCCCTGTGCCCCGCTCTCCCCTCGCGCGAGGCGTCACGCTCGCGGCGCTCGCTGTCTTCGTCGGTGGGCTGCCGTCTCGAGCGCAGGCTCCGGAGCGCGAGATCCGAATCGACCGCCTCGGTGTGGCGGACGGCCTCGCGCAGACGACCGTCACGGCGATGGTGCAGGACCGGCACGGCTTCCTCTGGATCGGCACCGAAGGCGGCCTGGACCGCTACGACGGCTACCGGTTCGTTCCCTTCCGGCACGAGCCCGACTCTCCCGGGTCGCTCTCGTCGTCCTTCGTGACGGCGCTCGCTGAGACGCCCGATGGCGCGATCTGGGTCGGCACGCACGGCGCCGGGCTCAACCGCCTCGATCCGCAGACGGGGGTCGCGCGGCGGCTCCGCCACGCCGAGGCAGACGGCCGGTCCATCAGCGCGGACCGCGTGACGTCTCTCTTCGTGGACCGAGGCGGGCGTCTCTGGGCGGGCACCGAGGCGGGGCTGGACCGCGTCGATCTCGCCACCGCCCAGGTCACCCGCGTCCTGGAGGTCGAGGAGGTGGTGGACCTCGCGCAGGGACCCGACGGCGATCTCTGGGTGGCCTCGCATGAGGGGCTCCTTCGCGTCTCGCCGTCCACCGGCCGCATCCTCGCGCGATGGCGGGCGGACGCACTCGGCACCGACCAGACCTCCGCCGTCTGGGCCGATGACGACGGGACGGTCTGGATCGGCACCACCGACCGCGGCCTGTTCCGCCTCGGTGCACAGACGGGCACGACCGAACCGTTCCGGCCGGTGCCCGGTGCGGGCGGCGCCGACATCCAGGACCTGCTGCGCGATGCCAGCGGCACGCTCTGGATCGCCACCGGAGGCGGCCTCGCCCGGCACGACGTGCGACCGCCCGAGGCGGACTCGTGGACAGTGTTCCTGCCCTCCGAGACCGACCCGGGCACGCTCCCGTCTGCGCGCCTCCGCACCCTCGCGGAAGACCGAGCGGGTCTCCTCTGGGTCGGAACGTGGACGACGGGTCTCGCGAAGCTCCGCCGGACGCCCTTCCGGCAGTTCTCGTCCGACCCGGGCCGTGCCGGGACGCTCTCGTCGTCCGACATCATGGGCGTGGTGGAGGACCCACGAGACGATGGGGTCCTCTGGGTGGGCACGTACGACGCGGGCCTCAACCGCCTCGATCTCGCCACCGGCACCGCCGACCAATCCAGACTGCCCGACGCCCTCCGGCGCGGCAGCGCGCGTTCCATGGTGGTGGATGCCAGCGGCGCCCTCTGGGCGACGAGTTCCGAGCCGCAGGCCGTGTGGCGACAGGACCCCGAGACGGCCGCGTGGACCCGCGTGCCGTTCGAGTCCTCCGCCTCGGTGGACCGCGTGATCTCCCTCGCGCCCGCGC
>JBCCPW010000180.1:0-7178 GCA_039024735.1 Bacteroidota bacterium | reverse complement strand
CGCGCCGACGATCTGTGTGACCTCGCAGCGGCCAGCACGCCCCGCTACGTCTACGCCGCCGACGTGCTCCGGCGTCAGGCTCGCGCGCTCCGAGGGCTCGGCGTGTTCGACCGCGTGCTCTACGCCGTCAAGGCGAACGCCCACCCGGACGTGCTCGGCGTGCTCCGAGGCGAAGGGCTCGGGTTCGAGTGCGTCTCGCCCGCCGAGGTGGAACGCGTCCTCGCGCTGTTCCCCACGATGGACCGCCGCGAGGTGCTCTTCACGCCCAACTTCGTCCCTCGCGAGGAGTACGCGTGGGCCTTCGCTCAGGGCGTCCGCGTGACGGTGGACAACCTGTACCCGCTGGAGGCATGGCCTGAGGTCTTCGCGGGGCGCGAGGTGTTCGTCCGTCTCGATCCCGGACAGGGGCGCGGTCACCACGACCACGTCCGCACGGCCGGGAAGCGGAGCAAGTTCGGCATCGACCTGGACGATCTCGATCACCTCGCCGAGGTCGCCCGCGAGGCGGGCGTGCAGATCACCGGCCTGCACGCCCACATCGGGAGCGGCGTGGACGCGCCGGAGTCGTGGGCCGAGACCGCGGAGGTGCTCGCGACCGCCGCCGAGCGCTTCCCCGAGGTGACCGTGCTCGACCTCGGTGGCGGGCTCCCCGTGCCCTCGCGGCCCGGTGCCGCACCGTTCGACTTGAGCGCAGCGGCGGACCTCCTCCGCGATCTTCGCTCTCGCCGACCCGGATTCGAGCTGTGGACCGAGCCCGGCCGGTTTCTCGTCGCCGAGGCGGGCGTGCTGCTCTGCCGCGTGACGCAGACCAAGGAGAAAGGCGGCGTGCGGTACGTCGGGCTGGACGCGGGCATGAACACGCTCCTCCGCCCCGCGATGTACGGCGCGCACCACCCCATCGCGAACCTCTCGCGAGACGGCGCGCTCCACCCGACCGAGGTGGTCGGGATGATCTGCGAGACCGGCGACGCCTTCGGGCACGACGTGCCGTTACCGGAGACCCAGGAGGGCGACGTGATCGCCGTCGGGACCGTCGGCGCGTACGGCGCCTCAATGGCCTCGCGGTACAACCTCCGCGAGCCCGCCGCGGAGACCCTGCTCGGCAGCACCGAGGACTGACGGATGGCCCCCGCCTCGGTACCGAGGCGGGAGGGCGCGGCTACAGTCCGGTCGCGGCCGTCTGGGCCATCGGTGGGAGGACGGCGCTGGGCTCGGGTGGGTCCGCCGGGTCCAGCGCGAAGGCGAACGTGGACCCGTAGCCCGGGCGGCTCTCGACGGCCAACCGCGTGCCGTGCGCCTCCAGGATGTGCTTCACGATGGCGAGCCCGAGGCCCGTCCCGCCCTGCGAGCGGCTCCGGCTCTTGTCCACGCGGAAGAAGCGATCGGTCAGGCGCGGGATGGCGTCGGTCGGGATGCCGATGCCATCGTCCACGACGCCGACGCGGATCTTGCCGTCGCGCTCGCGGGCGGTGATCTCCACCTTGCCGTCCGCCTTGTTGTACTTGATGGCGTTCTCGGCGAGGTTGGTGAGCACCTGCCGGATGCGGTCGCGGTCGGCGCGGACGCGCGGCAGGGTCTCCGGGATGCGGACGGCGAGCGAGACCCCCTCCTCGGCGGCCATCCGGTCCAGCGCTTCCACCGTCTCGACGGCCAACTCGCGGAGGTCGAACGGGCGGAGGTCCAGCGCGAGGCGGCCCATCTCCAGCTTCGAGATCTGCGCGAGGTCGCGGGTGAGCGCTTCGAGGCGGTGCGCGTTGGAGAGCACCTTCTCCACGAAGCGGCGGCGCACGCGGTCGTCGTCCAGGGCGCCGTCGAGGAGGGTCTCGGCAAAGCCGGAGACGGCGAAGATGGGCGTTCGAAGCTCGTGGCTCACGTCGCCGAGGAAATCGCGGCGGTAGGTCTCCAGCTGCTCCAGCCGCTCGATCTCCGCCTGGAGGGCGCGGCCCGCCCGGTAGACCTGTCGGATGAGCGCGTCCAGTTCGTCGTCCTCGCGGGCGATGGTGGACAGCTGGCCGAGGGCATCGAAGCGGCGCTTCCGGGCCTCGCGGAGCGTCTTGCGCGCCAACTCCACACGTCGCGCGACGCGCCCGTAGACCGTCCGATAGGCAATCCATCCCGCCAGTGCCCCCACGCCGAGCCCCATCCCGATCCCGACGAGCCAGCCGCCCGCGAGGGCGCCGCCCACGCCTGCCGCGAGCGCCGCCGCTCCGGCCACGGGGCGCGCGACGCTGAGGGCGAGTCGGTTGAGGCGAGTGGCCATGGGAAGAGGGAGTCGCAGAGGGAAACGCAGACGGCGCGTCCAGGGTGCCCGCCTCCCGTTCGTCCGCCTCGGTACCGAGGCGGGAGCGGTCATGCCTGCGCCTCCAACTCGCCGACCATCTTGTAGCCGACGCCTTTGACGGTCTCGATGTAGTGGCTGCCGAGCTTCTCGCGCACCTTCCGCACGTGCACGTCCACGGTCCGGTCCACGACGTAGACATCGGGGCCCCAGACGGCATCGAGGAGTTCGGCGCGGGTGAAGACGCGGTCGGGGTGGCTCGCGAGGTAGTAGACGAGCTCGAACTCCTTGCGGGGCATCTTGAACGCCTCCTCGGTCTCGGGCCGCTCCACGACGTACCGCTCGCGGTCGATCAGGAGGTCGTGGACGCGAAGCTGCGCGGTGCTGGCCTCGTCCTCGCGCGCCTGCCGCCGGATCATCGCGCGGACGCGGCTCGCGAGCTTCTTCGGCGAGACGGGCTTGGTGACGTAGTCGTCGGCACCGGCGTCGAGCCCGGCGATCTCGTCGCTCTCCTCCACACGGGCGGTGAGCAGGATGATGGGCGTGAGGCGAAGCTGGGCGTCCTCGCGGAGCCGCTGCGTCAGTTCGATGCCGTCCATCTCGGGCATCATGATGTCGAGCACGGCCACGTCGGGGCGCTCCGCCTCGGCGAGCGCGAGGCCCGCCGTGCCGTTGGTGGCGGTGAGGACGCGGTAGCCGTCTTGCTCCAGCGTGTACTGGAGGAGTTCCACGAGGTCGGGCTCGTCGTCAACGAGAAGGACGGTGGGGGCGTCAGAATCCGAGGCGGCCATGGGGCAGAGCCGAAAGGGTGCGCGAAACCTACGCGGCCCTCGGTTATGCGAGTGTTAGCGCGAGGGCGCCGTGCGTGGAGGCCGGGGGAAGTCGGTGGAAAGCAGAAGGTGCAGCCTCACCGAGGCGGACACCGAGCGCCCTGGTCCGCCTCGGTGAGATGCATCGGCACCGAGGCGGGAGGCATCGGCCCCCCGTTCCCCTCACGCCCGCAGCGCGAGCCGGATCATCTCCTCGGCCGACTGGAGGCCCCGGTTCTCCCGGAGCACCTTGCGGAGCCGCTTCTCCGCCTCGGCACGCGAGAGCCCCAGCCCTTCGAGGGCCGCGCGAGCGTCGGCGCGGGCCTCGGCGGCGGCCCCGTCGCCTCCGGCGGTGGCCATCTCCAGGCCGTCCATCGCGGCCATCTTGTCGCGCAGTTCGACGATCAGCTTTTCTGCCTTGCGCTTGCCCACGCCGGGGATGCGGGTGAGCAGCGCCGCGTCACCCGTGACGACCGCGTCGCGGAGTTCGGTCGGGTTCATCGCGCTGAGGGCCGCGAGGGCGAGCTTCGGCCCCACGCCCGAGACGCCGATCAGCGTCTCGAACGTCTGCCGTTCCGGCTCGCCCGCAAATCCGTAGAGCGTGTGGGAGTCCTCGCGCGCGACGTACGTCGTGAGCAGCTTCGCGGGCTTGCCCGCCTCGGGGAGCTTCTCGTACGACGAGGCCGGGATGTGGAGGAAGTAGCCGACGCCGCCCGCGTCGAGGATGGCGTGGGTGGGCTTCTTCTCAGCGAGGGTGCCGGAGATGTAGGCGTACACAGGGCGCGGTGGGAGGACCGGGAGAACCTAGCCCCAAGTGGTGACATCGCGCGGTCACCCCTCCCGCCTCGGTGCTCCCTCCGAGGGACCGAGGCGGGCGATCTTGCGCGCGATGACCGTCCGCCGCCTCGCGCCTGCCGATGCCTCGGCCTACCGCACGCTCATGCTTGCGGCCTACACCGAGGCGCCGCACGCCTTCACGTCCACTCGCCGCGAGCGCGAGAGCCTCCCAGCGGAGTGGTGGCGGGAGCGTGTCTCGAGCCACCCCGACGCCACCCAGCGCGTCTTCGGCGCCTTCGACGGTAGCGCGATGGTCGGCGTGGCGGGTCTGCGATTCCACACGCGCGAGCGGACCCGACACAAGGCTACCCTCTTTGGGATGTACATCGCGCCTGCGTACCGAGGTCGTGGTCTCGGGCGGTCGCTGGTCCACGCGAGCATCGAGGCTGCGCGGGCCGAGCCCGGCGTGCTCGTGCTCCACCTCACCGTCCGCGAGTCGAACACACCCGCCCGTCGGCTCTACGCCTCGTGTGGCTTCGAGACGTTCGGCGTGGAGCCGATGGCCGTCCGCACGAACGACGGCGGGTTCCTCGCGACGGTCCACATGTGGCGCGAGGTGGACCCGCCTCGGGACACCCGTGGGGATGGCCGTCGTTCCACCGAGGCGGGCGTGTAACCTTTCCCCATTCGCCCCGAAGAGTCCCGCCATCGCTTCTCACCCGTTCCCATGATCTCGCGCCTGACCCTGTTTGCTCTTCTTTTCCTCGCTACCTCGGCCCAGGCCCAGCAGGATGCCCTCGCGCCCGGGCAGTCCGTGGACCGAGACCTCGTCACAGGCAATGCCCACGCCTACACGGTGGAGCTGGAGGCCGACCAGTTCGTTCTCGGCGAGGCCGTCCAGCACACCGTCGATGTGGTGGTGACGCTCACGGGTCCCGACGAGGAAGAGATCCGTCAGTTCGACGTGTCTGCGCGCAGCACCGAGGCGTTCCAGTTCACGACCGACGAGCCGGGCACGTACACCCTCACGGTCACGCCGTTCGAGGACGAGGAGGGGAGCTACACGATGTCGCTTCTCCGCGTGGAGGCCAAGGCGACCACGCCCGAGGGCATCGTGGACCAGCAGTTCGCCTCCATCGACCGCAACGACACGCCCGGGGCCGTGATCGGCGTCGTGGAGCGCGGGGAACTGATCTTTGCCAAGCCGTACGGCCTCGCGAACCTGACCCACGGCATCCCCTACACGCTGGAGACGCCCACCAACATCGGGTCCACGTCCAAGCAGTTCACCGCCTTCGCCATCGGGCTGCTCGCCCAGAGCGGCGACCTGACACTGGACGATGACGTGCGCGATCACATCCCCGAACTGCCAGACCTCGGCGCAACGGTCACCCTCCGCCACCTCCTCACGCACACGAGCGGCTACCGCGAGTTCCTCAACACCCTCGCGATGGGCGGTCGCCAACTCGGCCGGACGGACTGGATCGCGCGCTCGGAGATCATCGCCGTCGTGCAGCGGCAGCCGGAGCTTCAGAACGAGCCGGGCGCAGAGTGGAACTACAACAACACTGCGTTCGCGCTCCTCGCGGAGGTGGTGGAGCGCGTCACAGAGGAGAGCTTCCCAGACTGGATGCGCGCCAACGTCTTCGAGCCGCTCGGGATGGAGAACACGTACGTCCGCGAGAGTCCCCTGACCATCATCCCCGGCCGCGCGGCGGGCTACGTCCCCGGCGATGACGGCTCGTGGACCGAGACGCCTGACCTCGGCGCCTCCATGGGCGCGGGTGGCATGTACTCCACCGCGCCCGACCTTGCGAAGTGGATGGACAACTTCCGCACCGCCCGCCTCGGTGGGGAGGACCTCATCCGCGAGATGACCACGCCGTACGTCCTCTCTACCGGCGACACCACGAGCTACGGCCTCGGCCTCTTCCTCGACGAGCTTCGCGGCCTGGAGCGCATCCAGCACGGCGGCGCCGACGTGGCGCACCGCTCCGAGTTCGGCTACCTCCCGGAGATCGAGAGCGGACTCATCCTGCTCTCCAACTCGCCCACCGTGCCCGCCTCGCTGGGACAGATCACGGAGGCGTTCTTCGGCGAGCACTTCGAGTCGTCCGACGCCGAGGGGGAGGCCACCGAGGCGGAACCGGCCGAGTTTGACCCCGAGTCCTTCGACCCCGAGACGTTCGATGCCTTCGCCGGTCGCTACGCTCTAGACCAGGCTCCGGCCTTCATCATCACCTTCCGACGCGACGGCGACCAGTACTTCACGCAGGCCACCGGCCAGCCGGAGTTTCCCATCTTCCCCATCGGGCCGAGCCGCTTCGAGCTGCGCGTCGTGGAGGCTGAGTTGGAGTTCCACGTGGAGGACGACGGGAGCGTGAACCGGCTGACCCTCTTCCAGGGCGGGCAGGAAGCCGGTGCAGCTCGCGTCGAAGACGACGCCGAGGCCATCGACCTGACGGAGTACGAGGGCCGCTACTTCAGCGAGGAGTTGGAGGCGTTCTACACACTGGCCGTCGTGGACGGCGAGTTGCAGATGAGCCACCGCCGCCTGGAAACGCCGGTCACGCTCTCCCACGGCAGCGGGGATCGCTTCGGCGGCGGGTTCCCCATCGCCGAGGTGGAGTTCACGCGCGACGACTCCGGCGCTGTCACCGGTTTCTCGGCTGGCAACGGTCGCGCCCGCGACGTGCGCTTCGAGCGCGTGGACGGATAGCGCCTACGCCCGCCTCGGTGCGTCAGGCCGTCACCGAGGCGGGCGTTCGCGTCAGGCCCGCCTCGCGACCCGGTCGCTCCACTCGCGCCGGAACGCGGGGAACCGGCCCTCCAGGATGGCCTCGCGCATGCCGCGCATGAGCCACAGGTAGAAGCCGACGTTCTGCATGGAGGCGATCTCCATGAACAGCGGCTCGTTGGCCTTCGTGAGGTGGCGCAGGTAGCCCTTCGAGAAGGTCCGCGCGGCGTAGTGGTCCAGACCGGGGTCCACCGAGGCGGTGTCCGTCTGCCACCGGGCGTTTTTGATGTTGACGATGCCCTCGGTGGTGAAGAGCGTGCCGTTGCGGCCGTTGCGGGTGGGCATCACGCAGTCGAACAGGTCCACGCCTCGCGCGACGTTCTCAATGAGGTTCTGCGGCGTCCCGACGCCCATGAGGTAGCGCGGCCGGTCCTGCGGCAGAATCTCGTTCACGACCTCCACGATGTCGTACATCGCGTCCGCCGTCTCGCCGACGCTTAGGCCCCCGATGGCGTACGCCTCGGCGTCCAACTCCAGGAGTTGGTGCGCGCTCTCGCGCCGGACGGCCGGGTGGATG
>JBCCPW010000179.1:0-7181 GCA_039024735.1 Bacteroidota bacterium | reverse complement strand
GGTCCGCGAAGCCGCGATGCCACGCGAGGCGCTCTACATCGCCGACGAAGTCTTCTTCACGGGGACCGCCGCCGAGGTGACTCCGGTCCGCTCCATCGACCACCGTCCGGTCGGCGAGGGGCGCCGAGGGCCGATCACGGCGGAGCTGCAGGACGCGTTCTTCGACATCCTGCACAAGGGGAGCGACCCGTACGGCTGGCTCCACTTCATCGGCAAGGACGCTGACCACAATGGCATCGCCGACGCACACAGCGTCCATGCGGGAGGCGGCGGCGTCTCGGTCGAGACCGCCTAGCCGACCGTCTGGTTCTCTCAACCGCCGGGCACTCCGCTGCGGGGTGCCCGGCGGCGTATCTGAGCGCACCGTTCATCCGCCGGAGCGGACTACCTTGCAGGCCCATCCCCCTACGCCTCGCATGCTCCGTCTCGGTCTCCTCCTCGCACTCGCGGTCTCGTCCGTCCCCCTCGGTGCTCAGCCTCTCAACCCAGAGGCATCGCCTCGGCACGGCACCCTCCAGCTTGCAGCCGGAGGCTCAGAGGCGCTCGATCTCGTCCTCGACGTGCCCGAGACGCACCCCGAGGTGGACTGTGTGGGAACCCTCAATCCATCCGCGCCGGATGCTGTCGTGGAGTGGCGCGGGAGCGGCCCGATGCGTCTCTGGGTTCGGTCGGCGGCCGACGCCACGTTGACGGTGGTCGGGCCGGACGGGCAGATGGAGTGCGTGGACGACGAAGACGGAGTCCAGCCCGCGCTCCTCTACGAGCGGCCCCAGACGGGCCGGTACGCCGTCTGGGTGGGCGCCTTCGGCATCGCCGAGATGGGCGGCACCGAGGCGACGCTCTACGCCGGATCGCCGCCTGAGCCCGTCCGCCTCGGTGCTGCGACGGAGGCCCCCATGCTCGCCTTCGATGGCGGCTCTGAGGTCACGATGGACGTGGATCCCGGCGGTCTCCATCACGCAGAGGACCTCGGGATGCCCGACTACTGCCCGGGGTTCTACCACGCCGAGCCGACCGCTCGTGTCTCCGGTGTGGCCCCGTACGCGATCTCTGCCACCTCCGATACCGACCTGACGCTCGCCGTTCGGACCCGAGGCGGAGGATGGCTGTGCAACGACGACCAGTTCGGTTTCGGCGACACGGATCCGGGCGTGGACGTTCAGGGCGAGGGCGAGCACACTGTGTGGGTGGGCACCTTCCGGGGCTACGCCCGCACCGAGAGCCCGAGCGCGACGCTGATCGTATCGGCTGAACTCGATGGAGGAGAGACCCTCGATCCGGTTGATCCCGGCATGTTCGATCCTCGCTCACGGTTCTCGGAGGCGACGTACGTGCCGCTCGATCTTGACGCGGACGGCATGACCGCTACGCTCGCTGCGGCCGACGAGACCGTCGAGGTCTCCGTTGAGGTGGGGGAGGTGGTCTCCAACCCGCTCGCGGGCGACAACTGCAACGGATACATCCCGGTCGGGCGGACGCTCACCCTCGCAGCCGAGGGGTCCGGTCCCATCACCCTTCACGCCACAGGCGACGCCGATCTCGTCATGGCCGCGCGCGACGCGGACGGCCAGTGGTTCTGCTCCGATGACGCGACAGGTCGCGATCCCGCCATTGAGGTTCAGGCTGGAGACACGGCCATCTGGATTGGCACCTTCTCCGATTCGGGAGAGGAGAGCGCGACGCTCATCGCGCGGCGCGGCGCCATTGACGACGTGCTGCCTCCGCCCGACGAGATCGATCTCGACTTCGACGATCTCGTGATGGATGATCCCATCCCGTACTCCGAGGGGCTGTACGACGGCAACGAGTTGGGCGGTGCCGCCGAGGAACTCACGCTCACAGGTGGTGGCGTCACGCGGTCGGTGGCCGCCGGAGGCGATCTGCCCAACCCGGTTGAGGGAGACGCCTGCGTTGGGCACCTCACGGCAGCACCGACGGCACAGGTAGCGAGCGTCGCCGAGACGCTGGCGTTTACCGCATCGCCGGACCAGGGAGGTGACCTGATGATGGTGGTTCAGGCACCGGACGGCCGCTGGTTCTGCAGCGACGACCACAACGGCCTGTCCCCCGGCATTGAGGTGTCCGGTGCTGGGGACGGGACGTACACGATCTGGGTCGGCACGTTCGGTCGGCTGGACACTCCCGTCGATGCGACTCTCCGCGTCCAGGAAGGCCCATTGCCCCCAGGCGACTGATCTCGCGCGATGTGAACGCTCGGTAACCGATTCCACGGCCGCAACAAGCCCCTCGGCGTGGCGTTTGCGCAGCCGGTCACTCCACCCTCTCCCTTGGAGCCCATGACGACTCTCCGACTTGCCGTTCTCGCTGCCCTCGTCTGTGCAGCCGGTGCGGCCACTGCTCAACCGGATCGGAGCGGCAGCCCCCAGGTGACGCTCGAACTCAACGAAGGCACCGCCGAGTCCGGCATCGAGGCCGGAGGCACAGCCCGCGTGTCTGTTCAGGGCAGCGGCTGCTCCGGTTACATCACCGAGGCGACCCCGAGCGGCGCCGTCGCGTGGAGCGGGAGCGGCGCACTCTCCATCTACGCCGTCTCCGGTTCCGACACGACGATCCTTGTCTCCGACCCCGACGGTCGCTGGCACTGCTCCGATGACGCCAACGGCAGCAACCCGGCCGTGACCATCGCGCAGGCCAAGCGAGGCCGCTACCTCGTGTGGGTCGGGGCCTTCGAGCCCGGCACGACGAGCGCGACGCTCAAGGCCACGGCAGGCCAGCCCGCCTGGTAGCCTCGCGCCCTCCTCAACTCCCTCCGCCCCCGGTGCCCCGAGCGCCGGGGGCGTTTTGCTTTCGGGCGGTCCCGCCTCGGTGAAGCAACACGCCGAGGCGGGAGGGCACACCGAGCGGACCGAGGCAAGAGGGCACACCGAGGCGGCTACCTTTCGGTCTTCTCGCCCCTCGCGCCATGTTCGCCCCATCTACCTTCGCCGCTCGTCGCGCGGCCCTCGCGGACAGACTGAGCGGCCTCGTCGTTCTCCTCGGCAACGAGCCCGTGCCGATGAACTATCCGGCGAACGTCTACCCGTTTCGCCAAGACGGCTCGTTTCTCTACTATTCCGGCCTCGACGCGCCCGGCCTCGTGCTAGCCATAGACGCCGACTCCGGCGAGACCACGCTCTACGGCCGCGAGGCCACGATGGAAGACCGCGTATGGGACGGCGACGTCCCCTCGGTTCGGGAGCGCGCCGACGCAGCGGCCATCGAGCACACAGGGCCCCCCGACGATCTCACCGAGGCGGTCCGGGCCGCGCAGGCCGCCGGACGGGAGGTCCACGTGCTCCCGCCGTACAGGGGCGCGCAGCGGCTCCGCCTCGGTGCGTTGCTCGGTGTGGGGGCGGACGCGGTGGCGCCTTCGGAGGCGCTGACCGAGGCGGTCATCGCGCAGCGCATCCTCAAGACGGACGAGGAAGTGGCGGAGATCGAGGTCGCGCTGGAGATCGCGGCGGAGATGCACGCCACGGCCATGCGGATGGCGCAGCCGGGCCGGACCGAGTTCGAGGTCGCCGCAGCGATGGAGGCCGTCGCTCTCGCGCACGACTCGTTCCCGTCGTTCCCGATCATCCTCACCACACGAGGCGAGGTGCCGCACCACCACGCCTCAGGCCACGTCCTTCGCGAGGGCGACCTCCTCCTGCACGACGCGGGCTGTACGGCGCCGGGTACGCGCTATTGCTCAGACATCACGCGGGTCTCGCCCGTCGGTGGGACGTTCACCGAGCGGCAGCGGGCGGTGACGGAACTGGTGGTTCGTGCCCAGGAGGCGTGCATCGCGATGTGTGCCCCCGGCGTGTCCTTCCGCGACGTGCACGATCTGGCCTCACGCACGCTCGCCGCTGGACTCGTGGACCTCGGCCTGCTCCGAGGCGATGTGGACGAGATCGTCGCAGCGGGCGCCCACGCAGCGTTTTTCCACCACGGCCTCGGTCACCCGATGGGCCTCGACGTGCACGACCTGGAAGGCCTCGGCGAAGACCGCGTCGGCTACGGCGACGAAGCGGAACGCTCGTCTCAGTTCGGCACCGGCTACCTCCGCTTCGCGCGGGCGCTGCGACCGGGCCACGTCATGACCGTCGAGCCCGGGATCTACTTCAACGCGGCGCTGATCGTGCAGTGGGCAGCCGAGGGGCGGTTCTCGGCCTTCGTGAACTACACCGAGGCGGAGCGCTGGATCGGCTTCGGGGGCGTGCGGATCGAAGATGACGTGCTCATCACTCCCAACGGGCATCGGGTCCTCGGGCCGGGCATCCCGAAGGCGCTGGACGAGGTGGAGGCCGTGGTGCGTGGAGAGTAACCCCGCCCGCCTCGGTGCAGCCGACGGGAGGGCGAGGGCTCTCGCAGTGGTACCGAGGCGGAAGGTGATGCGAACGGTCGGTCGTCTCCGTCCCCGCCTCGGTCCGCCCTCAGGAACACCGAGGCGGGGAGAGGCGGCTGTATCTTCGTGCAGAGACAATCAGCGCCCAACGAAGCATGGCAGGCCACAACAAATGGTCGAAAATCAAGCGCAAGAAGGGCGTCGCGGACGCGCGGCGCTCGAAGATCTGGGCCCGCATCACGCGGGACATGATGGTGGCCGCGCGCGAGGGCGGCGGTGACCCGAGCATGAACGCCCGCCTCGGTCTCGCCGTCGAGAAGGCGAAGGCGGAGAACATGCCGAAGGACACCATCGAGCGCGCCATCAAGCGGGGGACGGGCGAGATCGAAGGCGCCGACTACGAGGAGGTCAGCTACGAGGGCTACGGGCCGAACGGCATCGCGGTCTTCGTGGAGACGCTGACGGACAACACGAACCGGACGGTCGCGGACCTGCGGAGCCTGTTCTCCAAGGCGGGCGGCAACCTCGGCACCTCGGGTTCGGTCGCGTTCCTCTTCGATCAGAAAGCCGTCTTCGAGATTCCGGCGGCCCCCGAGGAGGGCGAGGCCCTCACCGAGGACGACCTGTTCCTCCTCGTGGCGGACGCGGGCGCCGAGGACCTCCGTCGCGAGGACGACGTGTTCGTCGTGGAGGCACCGGTGGAGGCGTTCGGTGGCGTGCAGGCTGCGCTCGCCGAGGCGGACATCGAGCCTGCGGAAGCGGGCCTCCAACGCATCCCGACGACCACGACGGCGCTCGCCTCCGATGACGCCGCGAAGGTGCTCCGCCTCCTCGACCAACTCGACGACCACCAGGACGTGCAGGCTGTCTACTCCACCCTGGAGATGGACGACGAAACCCTCGCCACCATGGAGGGATAGGCCATGGAGGGATGAGGAGGGGCTCGTCCTTCATCCCTCTCTCTTTCTTGCCCCCGCTTCCCTCATGATCGTTCTCGGCGTTGACCCCGGTACGCGGCACACGGGCCTCGGGACCGTTGAGGTGGTCGGATCACGGGAGCGCGCGCTGGAGGCCCGGACGATCCACCTCGCCTCGGATCTGGACCACACGCTCCGCATCCAGCGGATCTACGAGGGCGTGCTGGCCGCCCTTGACGCGCACCGGCCGGACGAGTTGGCCGTCGAACTCCCGTTCATGGGCAAGAACGCGCAGTCGATGCTGAAGCTGGGGCGCGCGCAGGCGGCCGTGATGCTGGCCGCGATGCACCGCGAGGTGCCCGTCGCGCAGTACGCACCCGCCGAGGTCAAGAAGGCCATCGTGGGGAACGGCCGGGCGAGCAAGGAGCAGGTGGGGTTCATGGTCCGCACGCGGCTGGCGCTGACGGAGGATCCCGGCGAGGACGCCTCGGACGCGCTGGCGGTCGCGTTGTGCCACGCCGCCCGCCGCCCGACGGGGGCCCCCGCCTCAGCAGGGTCACGGGGCCGCTCCACGGGCACGGCCCGGTCCTGGGCGGACTTCATCGCGCAGAACCCCGACCGGATTCGATAACGCAGCACCGGCCGCCTCGGTGACGAAGCGGCCGGTGGGGGCTCGTGGCTCTGGAGAGCACCGAGGCAGAGAGGGCTAGAGAAGCTCGCCCGTGGAGGGGCTCGCCTCGTAGCGCTGGCCGCCGATGAGGATGCGGGTCCGGCGGTTGGTGGTCCCGTCGCTCGGGAAGGTGACGGTGAAGCTGCGGTCGATCTCGCGGGTGCGGGTCTCACCGTTCGGGGAGGTCACGGTCACCGTCGCGGTGTAGACGCCGGAGATGGAGCCGGAGACGGCGCCTGCCCAGCGATCCCGGCGGGGCGGGCCGGTGACCTCCTCCAGGTCGAGCGTGAGGGCGTAGTCCACCTCGCGCTGTGCGTCGCCGCGACCGAAGACCGTGTGGACGCCCGAGCGGGAGGCGGTGCCGCTGGTGCTCACGAGGTTGTCACCGGTGGCTGTCATTGTGAGGTCCGACGTGAGCGACTCAAGGGCGGCGGAGGAGCGCGGCGTGATGTGCGTACCGGTTCCAGAGAGGATCTCGTGCTCCACGGTGACGGCGCCCTGGCGGCCCTCCTGCGGGTTGCCGTCGGCATCGAGGAAGCGCCACGTGGCCTCGCGGGAGAACGCGTGGTAGAAGCGTCCCTCCGGGTTGCCGCGCTCGCAGGAAATGGAGACGTTCCAGGTGCCGGAGTCGTCGTAAGTGCGGTCGCTCTCGCAGCCGGGGCGGCCGGGCACGCTGTCGCCGTCCTTGGCGACCGCCTCGGTGGCGAAGGTGGAGGCGAGGGTGGCGGCATCGTCCAGTGCGCCGCCCGCGTCCAGAGCGACGGCCTGCGCGATGGCGCCCGCGGCGTCTTCGAGGTCCTCGGGGAGGAGCGAGTCGGTGCTGTCGCCGACGGTGTCGCATCCGGTGAGGACGAGTGCAAGCGCGAGAGCGGGGAGGAAAAGTCGGGAGGTCATGGCAGAAGGGGGTGTGTTGGGGCCGGTGCCATGGTATCGGCGGGGGCGGCGGTCATCTGTCACGGACCTGTCGCGAATCGCCGCGAGAAGGGTCGCCGTTTGTCGTCGGCGTCACGCGGGAGTGACAGGATCCGCCTCGGTGAGTCCCTGTGTCGAGGAGATCGCCGCCTCGGCACCGAGGCGGGGAGGGACGCCTACGACCGGGCGCGCTGGCGGCGGTCGTCCACGCTGTCCGCCTCGGGGTCGGGCAGCGCGTCGAGGTCGAGGAGCGGGCCATCGTCCACGGCGGTCGCGATGGCCTCCAGGGCCTCGATCCGCTTGCGGAGCTTCGCACGGTCGCGCTCGGCGTCTTCGAGCTCGGTGCCGAGCG
>JBCCPW010000178.1:0-7195 GCA_039024735.1 Bacteroidota bacterium | reverse complement strand
GTCAGGTACAGGGACGTGAAGAGGACGAGGTACCAGAAGGCTTCCTTCGCGGAGACGTACGGCGTCGGGCGCGGGACGGGGATCGGGAAGTCCACGTCTGCAAAGGCTCCGAGGGCAGAGGCGATCTGCTCGTGCGTCCAGCCCGCGCGCTGGAGGGTCTCGGCGATGTCGTCGCGGCTGTGGCCCAGGCGGAGTGCTTCGCGAACGAAGGAGGCCAGTTCGTCAGGTGCGGGCATCGGGGCAGGTGAGGCGACCGGCCCAGCATACGGTGCGGGAGCGCGGCAAACCTTCCGCCTCGGTGGCCCGCCTCGGTACCGAGGCGGAGCGGGGCGGGTCTTCGCGGCGTCGTCGCCAGACGGCCAAGCGGGCGCGGCTAGCTTCACGGAACCGCTTCCGATCCGACATGTCTCGCAGCCTGAAAGGCAAACCCCTCCTCCGCATCGCCTCCGGGCAAGGCTTCTGGGGCGACCTCCAGCGCGCCCCCATCGACCAAGCCCGCCTCGGTCCCATCGACGTGCTGGTCATGGACTACCTCGCCGAGGTGACCATGTCCATCCTCCAAAAGCAGAAGCTCCGTGATCCCGCGATGGGCTACGCCCGCGATTTCGTGGAGGTCTGCACCGAACTGGCGCCGGACGTGCTGGAGCAGGGCTTCAAGATCATCTCCAACGCGGGCGGCGTGAACCCCGTGGCCTGCGCCGAGGCCATCGTGGCCGGGGCCCGCGAGCGGGGCGCGACGGGCCTTCGGGTCGCCGTCGTGACCGGAGACGACCTGCTGGACCGCCTCGATGGTCTCCTCTCCGATGGGGTCCCGCTGGAGCACATGGAGACTGGGCAGCCACTCGCCGAGGTCCGCGACCACATCGTGAGCGCGAACGCCTACCTCGGTGCCGGACCCATCGTGGAAGCCCTGGACCGAGGCGCAGACATCGTCGTGACCGGCCGCACGACGGACACCGGACTGACCCTCGCTCCCATGATCCACGCCTTCGGCTGGGACCGCGCCGACTGGGACAAGATGGCCGCGGGGACGGTCGCGGGACACATCCTGGAGTGCGGCGCTCAGGCCAGCGGCGGCAACTTCACCGACTGGCAAACGGTCCCGGACATGGCCCGCATCGGCTTCCCACTCGTGGAGGCCCGGCCGGACGGGACGTTCACTGTCACCAAGCACGAGGGCACCGGCGGCCTCGTCTCGCGCGGAACCGTCAGCGAGCAGTTGCTCTACGAGATCGGCGACCCGACCGACTACATCACGCCCGATGTGGTGGCGGACTTCACGAGCATCCACCTGGAGGACGAGGGCGAGGATCGCGTCCGCGTTCACGGCATCACCGGCACCGAGGACACGCCGTTCCTCAAGGTCTCCGCCGCCTACGCCGACGGCTGGAAGGCCACCAGCACTCTCGTCTACGCGTGGCCGGATGCCGCCCAGAAGGCCCGCGCCGCCGCTCAGATCCTGCGCGACCGCCTCGGTGCGCTGGGGCTCACCTTCGATGAGTTCCGCGCCGAGATCATCGGCTTGAACGCACTGTCTGAGCAGGAGTCCTCCCGCCTCGGTACCGAGGCGGACCTGGACGAGGTGCAGCTTCGCGTCTCCGTGCGCGGGCAGGACAAGGCCGCCGTGGCGCAGTTCGGCCGCGAGATCGCGCCGCTGATCCTGACCGGCCCGAGCGCCGTGACGGGATTCGCGGGAGGCCGCCCGCGCCCGAGCGAGGTCATCGCGTACTGGCCCGCGCTCATCCCGAAGGACCGGGTGCAGACCGAGGTGCGGGTGCTGGAGGTGTAGTGGACGACTCGCCGCGTCCGTATCCAGTCGAAGCCCGGGTACCGCTCGACCCATTTCTCTGGTCCGCCCTGAGGCACCGACTCGCAGACCGCTACGTCGGCTTGGCTATCACGACGTGGCTGGGCGCTCTTTTTGTCACCGCCCTCGGGTTGGTATTCAGGCTGAAGGGCATCGAGGCGCTAGACTATGTGGACAGGGACTACTGGGTAACCGTTCTCCTCATCCTATCGATCTCATCCGCGGGTCCCGCAATGATTGTGCTCGGCAGTTGGGTGACGTGGCGCGAGTCCGACCCCATCGGCTCGCTGGGACCCGATGGCCTCACGGTCTCGCTCCCCTTCAGTCGCGAGCTTCTGCCCTGGCGCTCGATCAAGTCTGCTCGCGCCCTACCTCGATCCCGGATTGTAGAAGTCCAGTCAAGTAGGGTCGCCTATCCCATTCACCTTCCGGTTTCTCTCGCATGGGACGAGGGCTTCCGGGACGCAGTCCGCGAGTTCTGCGATCCGGCGCACCCGCTCGCCGAGTGGCTTCGCGCTCACACGTCGTGAGCCGGGCCCTCTCCCCCGCCAAGGCTCGCCGCGTCTACGACCGCGTGGGCGCGCGGCAGGACGCGCAGGCGTGGTACGAGGACCCGGCCGTGGACGCGATGCTCCGCCTCGGTGCCATCACCGAGGCGGAACGGGTCGTGGAGATGGGCTGCGGGACGGGGCGACTGGCCGCGCGGATTCTCGGCGCGATGCCAGAGACCGCGACCTACCACGGGACCGACCTGAGCCCCGTCATGGTCGGTCTCGCGAGGGAGCGGCTGGCGGCGTTCGGAGACCGAGCGACCGTCCACCTCGTGGACGGCGGGCCGCCCGATCTCGCACCGGGCTCGTGTGACCGCTTCGTCTCCACGTACGTCCTCGATCTGCTGAGCAACGAAGACGCCCGCGCGACGCTCGCCGCTGCGCATCGCGCGCTGGTGCCCGGCGGCGTGCTGTGCCTCGCGGGACTCGCGCCGGGACACACGCCGCTGTCCCGCATCGTCTCCGCCGGATGGAAGGCGGCCTGGCATCTCCGCCCCGTGCTCGTCGGCGGGTGCCGCCCGATAGCTCTGGCGCCGCTCGTGGACGGGCCGAGGTGGGAGATCGTTGGGCACGCGCGAGTCGCGCCGTGGGGGGTGCCCTCCGAAGCGCTGGTGGCGCGGCGCGTCTAACCGTCCCGCCTCGGTGCCCCGTCATCGCGGAGGCAGACGGGGTAGCGCGACGCACGCCGCTGTCTCCTCCCCACTGGCTCCTCCCTCGGCACCGAGGCGGACGGACCCGGGCGCGTTCCCGGCGGTATCGTGCGGCTCGCTACCTGCTGCCATGCTCGAGATCACCGACCACCCCACGTTCACCTTCGACCGCACCGAGGGCGGCGTCGAGGCGTACCGCCATCGCGCCAACGGCCTGACGGCGCTCCTCCTGCCGGACCCTGCGGGCGAGGCCGCCCCGCCCGTCGCGGCGTTCCAGGTCACCTACCGCGTCGGCTCACGCAACGAAGGCGCGGGGCTGACCGGCGCGACGCACCTGCTGGAGCACCTCATGTTCAAGGGCTCCGAGCGCTTCAACCGCGACCTCGGGACGAGCGTTTTCCAGGTTCTCCAGAGCGTCGGCGGGTCCATCAACGCGACCACGTGGTACGACCGGACGAACTACTTCGCGATCCTCCCGGAGGACCAACTCGCGCTGGCCGTGGAGGTGGAGGCGGACCGGATGCGGGGCGCGCGCGTCCGCGACGAAGACCTCGCGAGCGAGCGGACCGTGGTGCTCAACGAACTGGACCGAGGCGAGAACGAGCCGCTACGGAAGCTGCTGCACGCCGTCTACTCGACGGCCTTCCAGGCCCACCCGTACGGCCACCCCGTCATCGGCTGGCGCTCGGACGTGGAGACGGTCACCGCCGATGGCCTCCGGCACTTCTACGACACGTACTATTGGCCGTCCCGCGCCACCGCGAGTGTCGCCGGACGGTTCGACCGCCGCGCCGTGCTGGACCTGCTGGACGCTCACTTCGGCGCGATCCCGCCCGGCCCCGAGGCGGCCGACGACGCGCCCACGCCACTCGTCCATCGCGAGGCAGACGAGGCCGTCACGCGCGAGCCGGAGCAGCGCGGGATGCGTCGCACGACGGTCAAGATGGCCGGGGAGTTGGGCGCCGTCTTGCTCGCCTACAAGGCGCCCGCCGGTCTCAGCGAGACCTCGGACGCACTCGACGTGCTCGTGCAGGTCATGACGGCTGGGAAGTCCTCGCGGCTCTTCCGCCACCTCACCGACCAGGGGCTGACGACCTCTGCCTTCGCGTACTACCCACGACTCCGCGACCCGGGCCTGTTCATGCTCTACGGCGCCCTCGCGCCCGAGGTGGAGGCCGCGACCGTCGAGGCTGAACTGAAGGCCGCGCTCATGGCCGTGGCAACCGAGGGCATCACCGAGGCGGAGCTTGCCCGCGCTCGCCGCCAGGTCATCGCCGACGAGGCGTACGGCCGCGACGGTCCGCAGGCGATCATCTCGCAGCTCAACGAGGCCATCGCCGTGGGCGACTGGACGCTGTTCGCGCGCTACCGCGAGCGCATTGAGGCGGTCTCGCGCGAGGACGTGCAGGCCGCCGCCGCCGCGCTCGTGGACGACGACCGCCTCACCGTGGGCGAGTACGTACCGACGGGCGGCTGACCCCGCCTCGGTACCGAGGCGGAGGCCGTCGAATCCCGACGAGGTCTCGCACGTTCTGCTCACGGACTGATCTCCGATCCCATGGACCGATCCGCCGTCTACCATTCCGACCCTGAGATCCTGAACGGGACGCCCGTCTTCGTTGGGACCCGCGTACCCATCGACACGCTCCTCGTGTATCTGCGCAAAGGCAAGCGGATCTCGGATTTCCGGGACGACTTCCCGACCGTCACGCGAGAGCAGGTCGAGGCGCTCCTCGATCTCGCAGAGCGCGAGTTGGTCGCGGAGACATGATCCGCGTCCTGCTGGATGAGAACCTCCCCCGCAAACTCAAGTGGCCGCTCGATGCGGATGCGTTGACGGTTCCAGAACGCGGCTGGGGCGGCATCAGCAACGGCCGCTTGCTTCGTCTCGCTGCGTCGGAGTTCGACGTTCTGCTGACGATGGACCGGGGGATGATGTACCAGCAGAACCTGGGCGGCGTCGATCTGTGCCTCATCGTGCTGTCGGCCGTCAGCAACGACATCGACGATTTGCTGCCGCTCGTGCCCACCATCAACACGGTGCTGCGCGATGCCCGGCCTGGCCTCGTCCTTCACGTGCAGGCTCCCGACGGATTGGACGAACCCGGCGGCTGACCCCGCCTCGGTACCGAGGCGGAGAACACCACAGGCCGCCTACGCCTCCACCACCCGACCGATCACGAACGCGGGCTCCCCAAGCGCTCCGAGCACCGTCAGCGCGCGCGCCTTCTTCGCCTCCGGCACCACCGCCACTAGCCCCACGCCTAGGTTGAACGTCCGCCGCATGTCCACCTCAGGCACGTCGCCGACTTCCTGAATGAGTTGGAACAGCCCCGGGCGGCTCCACGACCCGTAGTCCACCTCCAGCGCGAGGCCGTCCGGGAGGATGCGGCGCGTGTTCCCCTCGATCCCGCCACCGGTCACGTGCGAGAAGCCCGTCGCGAGGTCCTCCGCGAGGAGCGCCTGGATGGCATCGAGGTAGGAGCGATGGACGCGTAGCAACGCTTCCCCCACCGACGCGCCACCGAGTGCATCGGGCGTGTCGGCGGCGACGAAGCGTTCGAAGAGAACCTTCCGCGCGAGGCTGTAGCCGTTGGTGTGCAGCCCCGTGGACGGAAGCCCGAGCAGCAGATCCCCCGTCTGAATCGCGGAGCCGTCCACGATCGCATCGCGCTCCACGACGCCCACCACGCAGCCCGCGAGGTCGTAGTCCCCGGGACGGTAGAGATCCGGCATCTCGGCCGTCTCCCCGCCGATGAGCGCGCAACCGTTCTCCTTGCAGGCGGTCGCGAAGCCCCGCACGACGGCCTCGAACACGTCCGGCGCGAGGCGGGCCGTCGCGAAGTAGTCCAGGAAGAAGAGCGGCCGGGCGCCGCCCACGGCGATGTCGTTGACGCAGTGGTTGACGAGGTCCTCGCCGATGGTGTCGTGCCGCCCGACACGCGTCGCCACCTTCAGCTTCGTCCCGACCCCATCGATGCTGGACACGAGGACAGGATCGCGGAGATCGCCCGCCGCCGCGAGGTGGAACAGCCCGCCGAACGAGCCGATTTCGGTCAGCACACCGGGCGTGAACGTCTCGCGGACAGGGTCCTTGATCCGCTGGACAGCGGCTTCGCCAGCCTCGATGTCAACACCGGCCTCTTTGTACGTCGCCATGCTCGGGGATGGTGGGGCGGCCGGAAGCTACCCCGGGGATCAGGGATCAGGGATCAGGGATCAGGGATCAGGGATCAGGGATCAGGGATCAGGGATCAGGGATCAGGGATCAGGGATCAGGGAAGCAAACCGCCTCGGTCGTCTCGCACCACCCCAAACGCCACAACCGACGTAGGGGCGCGCCGGTGGCGCGCCCAACTCCCGTCCGCCTCGGTAGCGCGTCCACGCCACGTCCGCCTCGGTGGCGCACCCGACTCCCGCCCACCTCGGTGCCCCGCCCACACCATGCCCGCCTCGGTGATCTGCCTCGCGCCATCCCGCCTCGGTACCGAGGTAGAAGCACCGAGGCGGAACCCGCCGAGTGACTTCTCCACACCGCCCGACCTGCCCGCCGCCGGACGCTACCTTGACGCGAGGGCGCTCGAGACCGCCGCGCCCGCGCAGACCTCCCGCCGCAGCATGGCCGACGCCGACCCGCGCTACCTCGTCACCGCCCGGAAGTACCGCCCGCAGACCTTCGGCGACCTCGTCGCGCAGGAGCACGTTGCCGAGACGCTCCGCAACGCGATCCTCGGCGACCGCCTCGCGCATGCGTACCTCTTCTCTGGCCCGCGAGGCGTGGGCAAGACGACCGCCGCCCGGCTCGTCGCGAAGGCCGTCAACTGCCAGACCCCGCTCAGCCAGCGGCCCAACGCGGAGCCGTGCCGCACGTGCGAGGCATGCCGCTCCTTCGAGGCGGGCCGCGCGCTCAACGTCATCGAGATGGACGCGGCGAGCCACAACGGCGTGGACGACGTGCGCGAGCTTCGCGAGACTGTCCGCGTCCCGCCACAGGGCGCCGCGAAGAAGGTCTACATCCTGGACGAGGTCCACATGTTCAGCGCGGCGGCGTTCAACGCGCTGCTCAAGACGCTGGAGGAGCCCCCGCCCTACGCCCTCTTCGTCTTCGCGACGACCGAGCCCCACAAGGTCCTCCCGACGATCCTCTCGCGGACCCAGCGCTTCGACTTCCGGCGCATCCAGGTGCC
>JBCCPW010000177.1:0-7200 GCA_039024735.1 Bacteroidota bacterium | reverse complement strand
GCGTGGCCGGGTCCACGAGGATCTTCTGGAAGCGGCGGTCGAGCGCGCCGTCTTTCTCGATGAACTGGCGGTATTCATCCAGCGTCGTCGCGCCGATGCATTGGATCTCGCCTCGCGCGAGGGCAGGCTTGAACATGTTGGACGCATCCAGCGAGCCGCTCGCGCCGCCTGCGCCGACGAGGGTGTGGAGTTCGTCGATGAAGAGGATGACGTCCTGGTTCTTCTCCAGTTCGTTCATGACCGCCTTCATCCGCTCCTCGAACTGGCCGCGGTACTTGGTCCCGGCCACGAGCGCGGCGAGGTCCAGCGTGACGATCCGCTTGTCGTAGAGGATGCGTGAGACCTTCCGCTGCACGATCCGCAGCGCGAGGCCCTCGGCGATGGCGGTCTTGCCAACGCCGGGCTCGCCGATGAGCACTGGGTTGTTCTTCTTGCGCCGCGAGAGCACCTGTGCGACGCGCTCGATCTCGCGCTCGCGGCCCACGATGGGATCGAGCTTGCCGTCTTGCGCGAGGGTGGTCAGGTCGCGGCCGAAGTTGTCGAGGACGGGGGTGGTGGATTTCTCTGCCATCTGCTTGCGTTCGCTGCCGGAGCGCGACGAACGGCGGCGGCCGGAGCCGCCCGACGGAGACGGTTCCTCGGGCTCGGCGGGGCCGCTGCGGGGCGCCGCGCGCCCACTGAGAATGGAGTCCAGTTCGGCCCGCACCGCGTCGTACGACACCGAGAAGCCTTGCTGGAGGATCTGTGCCGCGACGTTCTCGTCGTCGCGGAGGAGGGAGAGGAGCAGATGCTCCGTACCGATCACGTCGCTCTTGTAGAGCTTGGCTTCGAGGTAGGTGATCTTGAGCACCTTCTCGGCCTGCTTCGTGAGCGGGATGTTGCCGACGGTGAGCGTGCCGCCGCTCTGGCGGACGGTGTCCTCAATGGCCTGCTTGAGCTTGAACAGTTCGCAGCCGAGGTTGCGGAGGATCTTGACGGCGATCCCCTCGCCCTCTCGAATGATGCCGAGGAGGAGGTGCTCGGTGCCGATGTAGTCGTGCCCCAACCGGATCGCCTCCTCGCGGGAGTACGAGATCACGTCGCGGACGCGGTTGGAGAAGTTGCCTTCCATGGGTCGGATGGTATCGCGGGGTGGGGCCGCTGGGGAGGCGTGGCTCGTCAGGGCAAAAGGTGGGCCGCCGGTTCAGGCGTGGTTCTCTCCGCCTCGGTGCCTGGGACCGAGGCGGGCGGGCTCAGGCGGTAAAGGAGGAGCCGCAGCCGCACGTCTGGGTCGCGTTCGGGTTCTCGAAGACGAAGCCCCGCGCGTCCAGCCCGTCGTGATAATCGACGGTGGTGCCCATGAGGTAGAGGCCGTGGCGCTTGTCCATGAACGCGGTCACGCCGGCCGCGATCTCGAACGAGAGGTCGTGCTCGCGCTTCTTGTCGAAGCCAAGGACGTAGCTCATGCCCGAGCAGCCGCCGCCCTTCACGCCGACACGCAGTCCCAGCGTCTCGGGGATCTGCTTGTTGGCGACGATCTTGCGCACCTCGGTGGCGGCGCGATCGGTGAGGGTAACGGGCGCAGGGCGCTTCGGAGGAGCGGACGCGGGTGCCGAGGTGGGGGCGGTCGCGGTCATCGGGGGTGTGCGGGAGTGTGTGCGCTTCGAAAGAGGAACGGCGGGCGCTGTTCCGAGCGTGCGCGTGGATTCTGTGCAGTCGGTCCGGGTAGGCGTGGGATCCCACCGGACGGTCCGCAGCGGGGTCTGATCGGGCGAAAGCTACGGGACTCGACCCCCGCCTGGAGTCTGGAAGGGCTTTCGGGATACTGGACGAACGATGGGGGACCGAGAACGCTCGTCGCGTCGGGCTCGCAGGGGGGGGGCGAACCCAGATCTGTTAGGCTCTCCGCCTCGGTACCGAGGCGGAAGTGGGCTGGGTACAGTGGGCAGGGTCTGACAGATGGAGGTGCTTCCCAGACCCCAGAACGCTCGACTACAACTCCCGCGCGAGGACCACCACGCCCTTGTGCGCCTCGGTCGTCCCGCCAGAAGCGTCGACAGCCTCCAAAAGCACCACGTACGGGCCGATGCGGAGACGCTCGCCTCGGTCGTCGCGGCCGTCCCAGAGCAGGGTGCCCTGAGCGCCGGAGAGACGGGCGGCCTCCAACTCGCGGACCTGCCGCCCAGCACCATCGAAGATGCGCACGCGGACGAGCGAGGCGGGAGCAGCGAGCACGTACGAGATCGTCGTGCCTTGTCCGTTTCCGGCATCGAAGGGATCCGGCGAGAAGGACAGGCCCTGATCTGTGGACGGGGGCTCAATGCTCGTCGCGATGGAGTTCGTCTCGCCGGGAGTCCCGCCGCGAGGGTCCAGGCTGGAGGACCAGTTGTTCGGGTCGCCGATGGGTTGGCTCACGCTCCGCCGCTCCAGGGAAATGCCCGTCGCGTCTTCCAACTCGACGCGGTGCCAGTCGGGATCGTAGCGGACGGAGTCGAGGGCCTCGCCCGCCTCGGTGAGCAGTGCGACGAGGTCGCCTCCGTTGCCGAGGCCGGGGAAAGTGGAGACTTGGGCAGCGGGCGCATCGGGAAACGATGTGCGGAACGTCTCTAGGTCAGCGACCAGGGCGAGGAACTGACCGGGGCCGAGGATCACGGGCGCGTCTGAGATCGGATCGTCGTCCTCGGGGTCGTCGGCCAGGATCAACCGCCCGAGGTCGAAGAGTCTGTCGTCCGTCGTGTTGACGACCTCGACGTACTCCCCATCTGATCCCGAGGCGGGGTCGAACAGGATCTCCGTGATCGCGAGGTCTCCGGCGGTGGGAACGTCGGGATCGCCGAAGAAGACGGTGGCGGACGCTTCATCTCGCGTGTTGCCCGCGAGGTCGGTGATCCCGATCACCCGGAGGGTGAGGGCCTGTCGTGCGGGCGGAGCGGGAGAGAAGATGAGGTCGGCCGTGTCAAAGGCTCTCTCGACTGTGTCGCCCGACCGGAGGAGCACGCGCTCGGGCGGGACCCCATCGAGTGAATACGTGCTCGTGGAGGCGGCCGCCTCGGGACGGACCGCCTCGGCGAACACGACGCGGACCGTGCGGGCGTCGGTGGCGCTAGCTGTCGCGATGGCCGGTGGAGCGGTATCCGACGCGAAGCTGAATAAGAACGCTTGATCGGACGAGTTGCCCAGCGGGTCCGCCAGCCCGAACGCGGACAGCGCGTAGTCGCCGGTCGGGAGCCGAGAGTCGAGCGTGAGGCGGATGGTCTGCGCATCATCTTCCAGCGTCGCATCTGCGATCCCGAGCGCAGGATCGTCCAACCGAAACACGGGCGCGGACACCGACGCGGGGTCTGCGGGCTCGTCCAGCGTCACAATGAGTTCCGTCTCAGACGCCGCGACCCTCATAGCGACGATCTGTGGGCCGGTCACGTCGAGCGCGAACTGGCTGTTGATCGCGCCGGGTGTGCCACCGAGGGGGGCGGTTGTCGTTCCCCAATTGCTCGCGCTGGACGACGGCCCGCGCGGGTCGCGCCGCTCCAGGCTCGCGTCCACGCCGCCCCACGCGCCGGTGTACGTGAGCGAGTCGACCGTCCCGCCTCGGTACGCGAGCACGATGGTGTCGCCGGAGTTGTTGAGCGTGTTCCACCCCGGCGACTCCACCGCGTCCACCTCGGGGAAGACTGCCGCGAAGGCCGTCGCATCCTCCACGATCACGGCGTAGCCCTCGGGACCGAGGAGGACCTGCCGGTCAGAGAGCGGGATCGGGTCGCCGTCCTCGTCTGCAAGGGTGAAGTCGGCGAGGTCAAACGTCTCGTCGGTCCGGTTGAACAGCTCGATGAACTCGCCGGGGCTGCCCGCCTCGGGCTCGTCGTAGAGGAACTCGTTGAGCACGAGGTCGCGAGGCTGCGGCACGGCGCCCATCCCGAAGGAAAACGTCGCGGTCTGCTCGTCCATCGCGTTGCCTACGAGGTCCGTCAGACCTGAGGCGGTGAGCGTGTAGGTCCCGAGGCCGGGCAGGGGCGTCCCGAGTGTGAGCCGCACAACGGACGGGTCGTCCGAGAGGAGGGCCTGCACGGGGGCACCGAGGGGGGAAACGGTGTAACGCGAGGGGTCCTCGGCCGTCAACGGGTCCAGGGGCTCCGAGAACGCCGCGATCACGACCGTCGCGCTCTCCGCCTCGGCGCTCAGGAGGGACGGGGGGGTGGCGTCAGGCTCGAACGTCGCGTTGATCTCGCCGGGCGTGCCGCCTCGAAGGTCCGTGGTGGTGGTCCAGTTGCTCGCGCTGGACGACGGGCCGCGCGGGTCCTTCCGCTCCAGACTCGCGTCCTCGCCGCCCCACTCCGAACGGTAGAACAACGTGTCGATCACCGTGCCCTGGTATTTCAGCACGAGGGCGTCGCCGGTGAGGTTGAGTGCGCTCCACGACGGGGGCTCCACGAAGGGGATGTCCGGGAACTGGGCCGCGAACGTCTCGCCGTTCTCCACGAGCACCGCGTACTCCCCGGCGAGCACAAAACGTGGCGCGTCCGAAACCGGCACGTCCGCACCGACGGCGTCGTTGAAGGTGAACTCGCGCAGATCGAAGACCTTCTCGGTCCGGTTGAAAAGTTCGATGTACTCGCCTGGGTTGTCCGCGGAGGGCTCGTCGTAGAGGAACTCATTGAACACGAGGTCGCGCGGTGCGGCAGCGTCCCCCACGCCGAAGAAGAAGCCGATGGAGGCGGTCACCATGACGTTGCCGAACGCGTCGGCGACTCCGGAGACGGTGAGGGTGTACGCGGTGGCGTTTGCGAGCGGGGCCGAAAGAGTGAGGAGGACCTGGGCCGGATCGTCCTGGAGTGCGGCCTGCGCGGGGGGGCCTAGACCTCCGCTCACGGTGTAGTTCGCCGTGACCTCTGCGCCGGACGGGTCCAGCGGCTCGTCGAAGGTCACGAGGACCGTCGTCGCGCTCGTCGCCTCGGCACCGAGGAGGATGGGCGGGACGCTGTCGGGCGGCTCGGGCATGTTGAGCGCGCCGGGCGTGCCGCCTCGCGGGTCGGTCGTGGTGGCGAAGTTGGGCTGCGTGCTCGGGCCATCGGGGTCTCGGCGCTCCAGGCTTCGGCCGTCGCCGCCCCAGTCTGGGCGGTAGGTCAGCGAGTCGATCACGGTGCCCCGGTACGTGAGCACGAGGGCGTCCCCGGAGTTGTTCAGCGCGCTCCAGACAGGCTGCTCGATGAAGGGCACGTCCGGGAAGACAGCGGATAAGAGGGCACCGTCTTCCACGATCACGGCGTAGCCGCCCGGACCGAGGGGGGTCGGCTGGGTCGTGATGGGCTCGTCCGCGCCGACGCCGTCGTTGAGCGTGAAGTCGGCGAGGTCGAACGTCTCGTTGGTTCGGTTGAACAGTTCGACGTACTCGCCTGGGGTACCGGTGCTCGGCTCGTCGTAGAGGAACTCGTTGAGGACGACATCGCGAGGGGACGGCACCGCGCCCTCGCCGAAGGCGAACGGGACCGACTCTGGTTCCATCGCGTTGCCCGCACGATCCGCCACGCCCGAGGCGGTGAGTGTGTAAACGCCGAGGCCGGGCAGGGGAGAGGCCAGGGTGAGGCGGACGCGCGCGGGATCGGCGGCCAGGACCTCCGCCTCGGTGGGAGCCCTGAGGCCATCAGAGAACGAATAGCGCGAGGGGTCCTCCGCCGAGGCGGGATCCAGCGGCTCCGAGAACGTCGCGAGCACGGCGGTGGCGCTTTCCGCCTCGGCGGAGAGGAGCGAGGGAGGCGTCGTGTCCACCTCGAAGGCCGTGTTCTGGGCGCGCGGCGTCCCGCCGCTCGGGTCGGTGGTGGTGGTCCAGTTATCGGCGTCGTCGCTCGGGCCGTCGGGGTCCCGGCGCTCTAGACTCGCGTCTGCGCCGCCCCACGAGGGGAGGTAGGGGACCGTGTCGAGGAGTATCGCGCCGAGGGTGATGGAGACCGTGTCGCCGCCGTTGTTGAGGCTCGGGAAGCCGCTCACGGTCACGAACGCGATGCCTGGATAGGCGGCCTGAAACGCGGCCTCGTCGCGCACGAGGACCGCGAAGTCGCCCGGCTCCAGCACGAGCGACCCCGCGAGGGCATCGGACGAACCGACCGCATCGGAGACGATCAGCCCGCCGAGATCCACCGCCTCGGTGCTGCGGTTGACCACCTCGATCCATTCGTTCGCCGAGCCCCCCGAGGCGGGATCGTACGCGATCTCGTTCACGACCACGTCGCCCTCCGACTGGGCTTGCCCGATGGGCGCGAGGAGGCAGAGCGCCAGCGAGAGTCGGGCCAGACGGAGCATGGTCGGAGCGAGGGCGTGGCGGGTCACGGGGGACTACGGGTAGCGGAGACGGCTCTCGGCGATCCAGCCCGAGAGCGTGCCCTCGGCGACGGTCACGGGGCACCATCGCGATCGGGATCCGGCGCCGGGCGCCTGGCACGCCCCGACGGTCAGCGCGGTCCCGTTGTCGAGGCGCGACACGATGGCCGCCTCGGTGGAGGGACGCTCGCGAAGGTTCGTCCAGCCGTCGGGATCCGAGACGACGGCGCGGCGCGAGGTGGTCTCCGACGCGCCCGACTCCGCCGCACCCGTGTAGTCCAGTCGGCTCTCGTGCGCCCATCCGTCGCGCTGCTCGTACGTCACGCGGCACCAGCGACGGCCTTCCGTTCCGGGCTGACACGCATTCACCTGAATCCGAGAGCCGTTGGGCATCCGGTCGAGCGCCTCCGCCTCGGTGCCGGGGCCGTTCCGGAGAAACAGGAAGCCGTCCTCGGGGTCGCGCACGGTGGCCGTTCGGCCAACGACCACGGTCTCGACGGTCACCGAGGCGGGCGCCTCGGCGTCGTCCGTCTCCGAGCCGCGCGATGGAAAGGCGGGCTTGCCCTTCTGGGCGTCGGAGAACGTGACGGCGTCGGAGTCGGGAGCGGGCGCCGGGTCGCTGGCGGGGCAGCCGACGAGCGCGAGAGCGAAGAAAAGCGGGAGGTGGCGCATGGCGCGAAGGTATCGCCTGGGGCCTTTGCGGGACCACGGACCGCAGACCTCGTGCTCCATGCGCACCGAGGCGGAATAGGGCCATGCGTCGTTCCGGGTGACGCGTGGGTACACGAAGGGTGCTCCCCGGTCTCCTGGACCCACGGACGACCGATCGTGGCCACGGAAACGGCCGTCGTCCCCGTGTGTCGATCCCTCACGCCAACTCAACAACACGGCGGCCGCGTCTCGGCACCG
>JBCCPW010000176.1:0-7203 GCA_039024735.1 Bacteroidota bacterium | reverse complement strand
CCGAAAAAGACAACCGGCGTCTCGTCCCGCCTCGGGCCGGGGTTGGTGTCGTAATTGGTTTGGAGACGATTCGCACGAACCTCGTAGAACGTCGTTGGAGAGACGAGGTGCGTGAACGTCGCGCCGACCTGATTACGGTTCACTTGCGATGGCCCCCAGTAGTCGCCAGAAAAGATGCGACTGTCAATGAAGCTGACCGCCGTGAGGTTATTGGCGATGCCCTGGGACGAACGGAAAAAACCGGGCTGACCGCTGCGGCTTGCACCCGTACCGCCCTGCTCAATGAGTCGGCCCTCGACGCTCAGCTTCATCCCCGAGGCGACGTTGCTGGTGAGCTTGATTTGGCCAGTCTGCTCCTCGTAACGGTCCGTGTGAAGAGGGAGCAGGTAAAGGTCCTCCTCACGGCGATAGGCCGCATAAAAGCGGAGGTTCCCCAGCGCACGGCTGATACCCGGCACGGGCCCTCCGAAGCCAATGTCCGTGTCGTAGTCGGGATCTGTGATTTCGAACGACTTGCGGTGCTGCCACAGGAAGGCCTGCTGAAGCGCCTCCGGGGTCATGTCGTTGCTTGGATCGCCGTCAGCGAGGAGTCCCTCAGAAACCGCGACCCAGCCGGGAAAACCAGGGTACTGCTGCTGTGTTGCCTCACTCCACGCTCCGTTCGCGGTGCCCGTGAACGCCACCTCGGGGTCAAGGAAAGGGCGAATCCAGTAGGAGTCGAGGTCGTTAGCGAGTTGACCGAAGTGCTTCTGAGTGGCAGGACTGAGGCGGATCTGTACATCGGCTTCGTACCGCTCCTCGTCGCCCTCCTTCGTGACCACATTGACGACGCCAGAGCGCACATTCCCAAACTCCGCGTTGAACCCGCCAGTCTGAACCTGGACCTCAGACACCGACGACAGCGGAATGGATGTCACAGGGGCGTTGTTGCGCTCGTCTCGCAGGACCTGCCCATTGACCTGGAACGAAATCTCGTCTGAGCCAGATCCTCGGACGCTGAGGCCCTGGATTCCTGCCTGGAGACCCACGACTGATGTGATGTCAGGCGCGGGGAGCGCCTCGATTTCCGCCGCCGAGACATTGAGGCGGCTGTTCGACACATCCGTCTCCACGACCGGTCGCTCGGCTTGTACCACGAGAGTTTCGATCCCGAGCCCCTCCTCTCGAAGCTGCACGTTGACCGTCGCGGTCTGCCCGATGTTGACATCCACCCCCTCGATGATCTGCTCAGCGTACCCGATGGACGTCACCCGGAGGTCCGTGCTTCCAGGCGAGACGTTCAGGATCGTGTAGAACCCGTCGAGGTCCGCCGCGGCCCCTTGCCCGGTCTCGACGACGATGACGTTCGCGCCAGGGATAGGCTCACCCGTGCCCGCGTCCGTCACTCGCCCGGAGATCTTTCCGGACTGGGCGAGGGCAGAGGGAACGAGAAGAGAAGCGAAGAAGCAGAGGGCAACGACCGAGTAAAGGGTCCGGGTCATCGGGCGAACCGCTAGTAAGGGAAGGAGCGTGACCGAACGGAAGCGCTTTCGAGACAGCAGCCGATCGACGGTGCGCAATATGAGGCCCCGTGAAGGAACGGTGCAAGCCGAATCTGCCACGCGGCACCAAATCATTGAATCGAGAGCCGACCCGGCCCGCCTCGGCACCGAGGCGGACCGGCCGCGTGTTAGTGCATTTCGCGAGTGGTCACGAAGGCCTCAGCGGCGTAACACTCCGGCAGGCCGAGCGCATCGAGGTCCTGCGCGGTGGAGGTGTTGCGGTCGCGGGCGCGCTGCCAGAACTCGCGTTCGTCGTAGGCCCCGGGGAAGAGCGCGCGGTCCTTCTGGCTCTCGTGCTTGTAGATCGCCTCAATCTTGAGATCGAGGTCAGCCTTCGACATGGGAAGAAACACGTCGGCCCGGTCGATCTCCCACTCTTGCCAGGCGCCTCGGTAGAGCCACACGAGCGGGCGAGGGTCGCCCTTCTTGGAGGGTGTGCCATTTCCCTCCGCCTCGGTGCTGACGTCGGCATTGTAGCGGTCGAGGGCCTTCCGGATGGCGACGTAGCACATCCGGTGCGTGCCGTGCGGGTCCGAGAGATCGCCCGCGACATACACGTGATCTGGAGCGATATCCCGGAGAAGATCCAGGACGATCTCGATGTCGGCCTCGCCCACGGGGTCCTTCTTGACACGGCCGGTTTTGTAGAACGGCATGTCCAGGAAGCGTGCGTGGTCCGGACCGAGCCCCATCACCTCGATACCTGCGATCGCCTCGGTGTACCGGATCCGAGCCTTGATATCCTGCACGTCAGCGGTGTCCACCTCCGCGGGCTTCTTGGTGTCGAGGTCGGCCAGGATGGACTGCACCCGCTCCTGAATGGCGTCGGCGTCAGATCCCATCACGCCGGTCGTCATCTCAACGAACCGGAGGTGGCGGCGCACGTCATCATCGAAGACCGCGACGGATCCGTTGGTCATGTACGCCACGACGACCTCGTTTCGGTTCTCCACGAGAGCGCGAAGCATCCCGCCCATCGAGATCACGTCGTCGTCCGGGTGGGGGCTGAAGACGATGACCTTCTTGCGCTTGGGCGCTCGATGCTTGTAGAGCACGCGCTTGCGGAGATCCTCGAAGACCGAGCGGCACAGCTCGTCCACCCCGCCTCGGGCGTGGACGAGATCGTGGAGGCCGTTTCGATGGAAGTCGGCCGCCTCCAACTTGAGGATCGACTTTTCGACCTTCTTCGAGAGCCAGATGACGGCCCGCTTGGCGGCGCCTTCGTCCCACTCCACGCGGCGGACGAGCCACGGCGTCTTCTCACGGGTGAGATCGCTCGCGGCGGCGCGATCCGCGTAGACCGTCGCGTTCTGGTGCAGTTGGAGGAATGCAGCGGACACCTCGGGAGACGGCGGCTCCTCCACGGCTCGCCGAACGATGGGGGCCTTGTGCTCGCCCGTTGCCATGAGGATGATCTCGCGCGCATCCAGGATGGTCCCGACCCCCATCGTGATGGCCTCGCGAGGGACGTACTTCTCTTCGAAGAAGTCCGAGGCGGCATCTTTCCGAGTGATCTCATCCAGCACGATGAGCCGCGTGCGGTCGTCCATGGTGGAGCCGGGCTCGTTGAACCCGATGTGGCCGCTCCGTCCAATCCCGAGGAGGATGAGATCCATCCCACCCGCTTGCCGGATGTTTCGCTCGTACTTCGAGGCGTGGGCCTCGATCTCATGCGGCGGGAGGTCGCCGCGCGGGATGTGGATCTGCGCCTCGGGCACGTCCACATGGTCGAAGAAATTCTCCCGCATGAACCGGTGGTAGCTCTGGAGGCTGCTCGGATCCATCGGGACGTACTCGTCGATGTTGAACGTGAGGACGTTCGCGAACGAGAGGCCGTCCTCGCGGTGCATC
The DNA here is from genome assembly GCA_039024735.1 of Bacteroidota bacterium. Taxonomy (GTDB): domain Bacteria; phylum Bacteroidota; class Rhodothermia; order Rhodothermales; family Rubricoccaceae; genus Rubricoccus. The sequence goes on along the minus strand of JBCCPW010000176.1, from coordinate 3,811 downwards.
CGGATCAGTTCCTGGTAGACCCCGATGGGCGTGGAACCGGTTGGCAGGCCGAGGACGGCGCGGTCGCCCGCTGCCGCTTTGGCCTCGACGAGTGTGCGGACCTGCCGGGCAACCTGACGGGCCAGTTCAGCAGGCTCGTCGAAGATGAGGACGGGCAGGCGCTCGGTGGCATGAGCCGGGGCGGGGCGACGGGGGGCGACGGGGTACGATAGAGAGGGTGTCATGGCAGGGCCACGGGATGAAGGGGGGCCGCTCGTCTAGGTGCGCCCGTGCCGACGTGCAACGGGGGATCCGATCCTGGCCCTGAGGCCAGGAGTCTCGACGTGTCAATGCCGAAGGGATGGGAGCGGGACCCAGTCAGGGGGTCCATGCGAGCGGCATGTCTGCGAGGGGGCCAACCTAGCCAGGAGGCGGGGAGCAGCGCCACCCGTTTCTCACGCGGGCCTCCCGCCTCGGGACCGAGGCGGACGCCCTCGGCGCCTCGGTGTCGGGCGGATCTCCGAGGGGGCACGCTGTATCTTGAGCGTGTGTGCCATCTCCGTCCCCTGTTCGCCTCGGCCCTGCTGGTGATCACTGTGCTGGGCGGGGTTGTTGCACCCGCCGCGCACTGGGCGGGGCATGGACTCGACGAGCACGATCACGCACACAGTCACGGGCACAGCGCGCACGCCCATCACCCACACTGCTCGCACACGCAGATAGCGGACGGAACCCCACGCGTCGAGACGGTAGAGGACGCGGCGGGCGATGCCTGCCCTGGATGCGCGCACCTTCAGAAGGTGCTCAGTTCCGAGGCCATCGCGGCGCGGTTTGTCACGGGGTCCATCGGCGAGGAGCGCGCAGTGCTAATGCCAGCTGCCCCGTCTGTACAACACAACGTTGCCACACCCGAGGAGCGCGGACCACCCGTGGCGTGATCCGTCGTCTTCGCTCGCTCTGGCGCTAGAAGCCAGAGAGCATCGGAACACGCTGTGAGAGCAGTTCCAAGCGAGGATGGCACACAACGCGCGTTCTCCGATTTCGCGTTTTGGACGCGTGCGAAACCGCTCGCCCCGCCTCGGTATGGAGGGTTCCGTCTCCAGGCCACCGAGGCGGTCTCCTGACCCGCACTTGGGCGACATCCGGTCTCGGTGACCGGTGGCCCGAGCGCATCTCCGCAGCCTCTGTGCTCGACTGGCTCCTCATCGGGGGAGGTGTCCACGGCACCCACCTGTCGCTCGCGCTGACGACCCGCCTCGGCTGGCCGCGCGACCGTGTTCGGGTGCTGGACCCGCATCCCGAGCCCTTGGCCCTCTGGTCCCACCAGACGGCCAACACCGGCATGACCTACATGCGGTCGTCCCTGGTTCACCACCTCGGTCTCGATCCGTACGGACTGAGGCGATTCGCCCGGTCGCCCGAGGCGGCGGGGGTCGCACGCTTCGCGCCACCGTTCCGGCGCCCTGCCTACGGGTTGTTCCAGACCTACGCGGCGCACGTCGTGGCGGAACACGATCTCGCCGCGCTTCGCATGCAGGGACGTGCCGTCGGTCTTCGACGCGTAGCGAGGGGCTGGCGGGTGGAGACCGAGCAAGGTGCCCTCGATGCACAGCGCGTGGTTCTCGCGTTCGGCAATACCGAGCGACCGTGCTGGCCGGGATGGGCGCACGCCCTTCGCGAGGCAGGAGGCCGGGTGAATCACCTCTTCGACGCCACATTCGACCGGTCCGCCGTACCCGAGGGCGAGCGCGTGACCGTCGTCGGCGGCGGGATCTCAGCGGTTCAGGTGGCGACCGCGCTTGCTCGTCGGGGCCCAACGATCCTGTTGTCGCGCCACCCGGTTCGAGTCCACACCTTCGATGCAGACCCGGGGTGGCTCGGACCGAAGTACATGAGCGCCTTCCGACAGGAGGTGTGCCCTGTGGCGCGACGGCAGGCCATTCATCGCGCGCGGCATCGCGGCTCGGTTCCACCCGATGCCCTCCGTCGCCTCCGCTGGGCGGCTCGGCGGGACGGGCTCGTGCGGGCCACCGCTGATGTGACGACCGCCTCGGTTGGGCCGCTCGGAACCGTGCGGCTGGCCCTTCGTCGTCGCGACGGCTCCGCGTCTGAGATCCTCACCCAGCGGGTGGTCCTGGCGACGGGATTCGAGGCCGCCCGGCCCGGCGGCTCCTGGCTGGACGACGCCACCGAGGCGGAGGGACTGCCAGTGGCGCCGTGCGGCTTCCCCCGCCTCGGTGCCTCCCTTGAGTGGGCTACCAGGCTCTACGCCACCGGTCCCCTGGCCGAGCTGTCCCTCGGCCCCACCGCCCGAAACATCGCGGGAGCACGTGCGGCTGCCGACTATCTCCCCGCTGCCTAGCCTGTCATGACACTCGACGTTCTCATCGCAGGCGCTGGCCCTGCGGGCCTCGAAGCCGCCCTCGTCCTCGCACGAGCGGGACGCTCGGTCGCCGGGGGGGACGGCGGTCCCGGACGGAATGCTCCGGCGGCGCACGCCTACAACGTGTTCACGCGCGACGGCACGCCACCTTCGGACCTGCGCCGGATCGGCCGTGAACAGGCCGAGCACTACGGCGCGACGTTCATCGAGGCCGAAGCCACAGACGCCGAGGCGGACGATGACGGCGTTCGGCTTCACCTGGCGGACGGAACCGATCTGTCCGCGCGGCGGCTGCTCCTCGCGACGGGCGTCGAAGACCTGCTCCCCAAGATCCCCGGCGTAGCCGAGGCCTGGGGCGAGACCGTCGCGCACTGCCCGTATTGCCACGGCCATGAGCTTCGCGGTCGCCCGACGGCAGTGCTCGGGTCCGGCGAGATGGGCGCGCATCTCGCGGGTCTCCTCCTCGGCTGGACCCACCGGGTGACGCTCTGCACGAGCGGTGAGTCACTGAACGACGAGGACCGCGAGCGACTCTCCCGCCTCGGTGTGGCCGTGGATGACCGCGCCATCGCTTCACTCGATGTGTCGGAACGCGAGGTGCAGGCCGTCGTGTTCGAGGGGGGAGCCCTGCTGGAAGCAACGGCTGTCTACGTACAACCCGACCAGCGCCCGCGCGGTCCCCTCCCCACCGCTCTCGACCTCGCCCGCACCGAGGCGGGACACATCGAGGTGGACGAGTTCATGCGCACCAGCGCGCCCAAGGTCTGGGCCTGTGGCGACATGACCACGCCGATGCAAGCCGTCCAGATGGCCGCCGCCGCCGGGTTCTCCGCCGCCGCCTTCCTCAACCACGACCTCGTGTCGAGCGGGATCCGCTTCGTCTCCACGCCCTCCCCTGCCCTCCCGTGACACGCCTCGTTCTCGCTGCCCTGGTCCTCTTGACCACCGTCCCCGCCGCCGCGCAGGTGGCCGCCGACAGTTCGTCTGCCGATGCCGGATGGCTCGCGGCTGCCAATGCCGCGCGCACCTTCGGCGCCGGGCCGGATGGCGCGCTCGACCGCACCGTGCCGACCCTCCACGAGTTCGCGGACCTTGCCTGCCCGTCCTGTCGGTACGCCTTCGAGACCCGCATGGACTCCGTCAAGTCGCGGCTCGTCGCGACCGGACGGGCCAACCTCATCGTGCACGCCTTTCCCATCCCGCGCCTGATGCGCGGGCCGCACGCCGCTGAGGCGGTGCTCTGTGCGGGCGCGATTGGCGGGCGCGAGGGCTTCGCTTCTCTCCAGCGTCACCTCTACGCCACCCAACCCGACTGGCGCTTTCTCCGCGACATTGGCCCGTTCGTCCGCCGCGCCGCTGCCGAGGCGGGGCTGGATCCGGTCGACTTCGACGAGTGCATCTCGCGCGACGCGATGGCCCCGCTGATCGCCTCCGATCTCCGCCTCGGTG
>JBCCPW010000175.1:0-7231 GCA_039024735.1 Bacteroidota bacterium | reverse complement strand
GCTCCGTGCCCAGGTCCTCATCGCGGAGGATGCGGCGCGGGTCATTGACGGTGTTCACGTCCACGCCGAAGCCGTAGCGGACGCGCTGGCCTCTCGGCAGCAAGACCGTCGCGGTGAGGACGGAGTCTGCCAGATCGGCGGCGTTGGCCGCGAGGGCGTACAGCCCTGCCGCCGGTCCGCTCTCGATGGCGAGGAAGGGTGTGTCGTTGCTTCCGTAGCGCCCCCGGCGCGAATACACGGAGACCAGCCCGGCCTCCTCGGCGCGGCGTGCATCAAGGCGGAAGGTGGCGTAGACGCCGTCGAAGGGGGCCGTGCCTGCCCATCGCGCCACGTTGACACTCGCCCGCCCGCCCGCGAGCGTGAAGTCGCCCCCCGCCCACAGATCGTCCCCCGCGACGGCGAGGTCCGCCACTCCAAAATCGTTCAGGTCCACGATCCCGCCGCCGAGCGCGCTCCAAGCGCCCGTCGCGGGGTCATACGCGGCGATGCCGGGAACCGGCAGCCCGTCGGCGCCAACGGGCAGGACCGAGTCGAACCCACCGGCGACGACGAGCTGTCCCCGATACTCCACGAGGGCGAGCGGGTCGTCGTCCCCAAAGCTCGCCAGCCGCTCCCAGGAGCCGCCGGGCGCGAGCCGCCAGAGCGTGCCCAGCGCTCCGCTCAGCCCTTCATGAATGGCGTAGAGCACGCCGCCGACGTACTCCACGTCGTACACGTTGTAGTCGAAGTCTGCATTGCCGACGCGGCTCCATGCGCTCCCGTCCCATCGGGCGACGTTCCCCACGCGGACGGTACTCCCGTCCGGATTGAGCATTCGGCTGAACAGGTCCCCGCTGAGGATTAGATCGCCCGTGACAGGGTCCTTCTCGAAAGCGTCCACGTCCGAGAACCGGTCCGCGGCAACGCCTCCGCCGAGTGCCTCCCACGCGCTCCCGGTCCACCGGATGACGTTTCGTGAGGCGACCGTTGTTCCGTCCGCGTTGGTGCCGCCAGAGAACGAGTTGCCCCGGCTCACGCCACCGACGAGCAGCGACGACGTGGCGGTGTCGTAGAAGAGGCTTCGAACGTGCCCGTCCACGCCCTGCCCGAGCGAAACGAACTCCGACCCGGTCCACCGCGCGATGTGGTTGACGGTCTGGCCGCGAAGGCTCGTGAAGGTGCCGCCCACAAACAAGTCGCCGTTCGGTCCAAAGGCCAGCGCGAGCACGCGGTCATTGGTGTCCGCGCCGAGGTCGATGGGGTCCCACCCGGCGCCGGTCCAGCGGAGCAGCCCGCTCCGCCCACCGATGTAGCGCCCGCCGACCACCACCTCACCCGTGAGTGGATGGACAGCGATGGCCTGAAGGTCGACGGCGGTGAGGCCGTACTCGCCGGGGGCGTCGGAGCCGTCTGGGTTGACGGCGAACCCATCGTCCCAGGCACCGACGAGCGACGGCGGCGCCTGGGCAGATGCGGCGGCGATGCACAAGCAGAAGAGGAGAAAGGACGCGGCGCGCATGAGGCAGAGAGCGGGCGGACACCAAGACGTACCCGACTCGAAACGACGAACTGTCACGCCACCCCGTCTTTTTTCCACCGCTGCGGCCTGGCGCCTGCGGCTCCGCCCGCCTCGGTGCCGAGGCGGAACGCTCTGTCTTCGTTGCGGGCCGTCTCTCGTCCTCTTCATGAACCTAGCTTTGCCTAGGCTGTACCTCGCTCCATCCCTCCCCGTCGCCGTGGCCGACTCGAACCTCCTGACCGTGCGCCAGGCCGCCGATCTGCTCGGCGTGCACGTGGACACCATCCGCCGATGGACGGACGAGGGGCGACTCCCGGAGACACGGACACCGGGCGGGCACCGCCGCATCCCGCGGGAGGCCGCCGAGGCGCTCCGCGAGGCCGAGCGCAAGGGCACCCCACGCGCCCCGCTCGCCGCCGGTCTTCCCGCAACGGACAACCCGGCCGACCGCGCCTGGGCGCAGCACGCCGTTGTGCACACACGCTACGAGTTGAGCGCACACCCCGAGGTCTGGACCGGCGCGCTCTCCGACGAGGACCGTCAGCAGAGCCGCGAGAACGGCCGCCGCCTCATGGGACTGCTCCTCCAGTATGTCGCGGGCAGTGCCGATGAGGACGGCCTGTGGCCCGAGGTGGGACGGCTGACGCGCAACTACGCCCGCAAGCTCAAGGCCCGAGGCGTGCCCTACGCTGACGCCCTCCGCGCCACCCACTTCTTCCGCGATGTCCTCTCGGAGAGCACGGCGTACTACCCGCACCTCCACGAGCAGCCCGTAGCCGATCAGGTGGCGCTCGTGCGGAAGGTGAACCGGTTCACCAACGAGGTCCAACTCGCCATCGCCGACGCGTACGACCGCAAGCCGTAGAGCGCCGCGCGATCCCTTCGTGAAACCGACGGACACGGGCGCGAGAGAGCAGGCCACTGTCCTAGATTTGACTATCTAGATCCAGTCTACGTAGCGATGGCTCGCCTCCTCGCGCTCTCGTTTCTGCTCGTCGGAGCCGCCTCGGCCCAGTCGGTCGAGGGCACGGTCACGGCTGGCCCAGCCCCCGTTCCCTTCGCGACGGTCCAGCTGGCGGACACCGACCTCGGTACCGCCGCCGACGCCGAGGGACGCTACCGCCTCGGTCTCCCCGAGGCGGGAGACTTCGCGCTCGTCGTCAGCGCCGTCGGATACGAGACCGTGCGCGTGAGAGGCACCGCGGCCGAGGGCGAAACGGTCCGCCTCGATGTCGCGCTGGAGGCGGTCTCGCTCGATCCCGGTCGTGTCGTCGTGACGGCCACACGGACTGCGAAAGCGCTCGAAGACATCGCCGTGCCGATCACCGTCGTGACGGCGGACGAGCTGCGCGAGCAGGGCGCCGTCCGCCTCTCGGACGCGCTCGAATCGCTCCCCGGCCTCTTCCTCACCGAGGACCACGGCACCGGCCTCCAGATCCAGGGCTTCGACCCGGACTACACGCTCATCCTTCTCGATGGTGAGCCGGTCATCGGCCGCACGGCCGGGACGCTCAGCCTGGACCGGATCCCAGTCGCGGGCTTGGAGCGCGTCGAGATCGTGGAGGGGCCGTCGTCCTCTCTCTACGGCTCCGAGGCGCTCGCGGGCGTCGTCAACCTCGTGACGTCGTTCCCGGCGGCAGGGCGCGAGGTGGCGGGCGCGAGGCTGCGCGCGGGCTCCTACGGCGAGACCGACCTCGTGGCCGAGGGCGCCATCGGCCGCGAGACCTGGGGTGCACGCGTGCTCCTGAACCGCTACGGTTCCGATGGCTACGACCTCACGCCCGAGTCCTTCGGCGCGACGATCCCCGAGTTCACGGACATCACTGCCGACCTCCGAACCCGCGCCGACCTCGGCCGGGCCACCCTCCGCCTCGGTGCGCGCCTCGCGACGCAAGACCAGAGCGGCGGCTTCTCGCAGGGCACAGGGCCCGATGAGATCCGCTTCGACGACCGCGCCAACCGAACCGACTGGAGCGTCCACCCCGAGGTGGACGTGCGCCTATCGGACCGCCTCGGTCTCACGGCCACGCTCTACGGCGCCCGCTACCAGACCGAGACGCGCTTCACCCGCCAGTCCGACGGCGCCACCACCTACTCCGACGACTTCGACCAGCAGTACGGCAAGGCCGAGACGCAGATCAACGCGCTCTGGAGCGCCGAGCACCTCACCATCGCGGGCGCAGGCGTGATCGGCGAGCGGCTGGCGGGCGACCGCTACCAGCCCAACGCGGCGGGCGACCGTCCCGAGGCCACGCAGGTCTTCGCCTTTGCGCAGCACGAGTGGGCGCCCTCGCGCCTGCTCGAACTCAATGCCAGCGCCCGCTTCGACGCCCACTCGGACTACGCCGCGAGGCTGACGCCCAAGGTTTCCGCTCTCGCCCGTCCCACCGAGGCGGTCCGCCTTCGCGCGAGCGTGGGCAGCGGCTTCAAGGCGCCTGCGTTCCGACAACTCTACCTCGCGTTCACCAATGCCGCCGCGGGGTACAGCGTCTTCGGCTCCACCCGGCTGACCGAGGGCCTGGCGGAACTGGAGGCCGACGGCCAGATCGCGCAGCAGTTCATCGACCCCACCACGCTGGCGGCGATTCGCTCCGAGAGTTCCGTCGCGTTCAACCTGGGCACGAGCGCGGACGTGGCCTCGTGGCTGAATGTGGACGTGGGCGGCTTCTGGAACGAGGTCACCGACCTCATCGAGACGCAGCCCGTGGCGCAGAAGACGAACGGCCAGCAGGTCTTCGCCTACTTCAACCTCGCGGAGGTCTACACGCGAGGCCTCACGACCACGCTCACCGCCCGTCCGGCGAACGGTCTGGAAGTCTCCGCCAGCTACCAGTTCCTCCAGGCGCGAGATCGCGAGATCGTCCGCAGTCTCCAAGACGGCGGCGTCTTCGGGCGCGACCCCGACGGGCGCGAGTACCGACTGACCCTCGGGGACTACGGGGGCCTGTTCGGACGCTCGCCGCACTCGGCCACGCTCCGCACCCGCTACCGCCTGGACGCACTCGGCCTCGGCGAGACCATCGCGGCTCTCCAGGGCCGCTGGCGCAGCCGCTACGGCTTCGCCGACTTCGACGGCAACGGCATCGCCAACCGTCCCGACGAGTTCGTCTCCGCCACGCTCATCCTGGACCTCACGCTCTCGCGCGAGTTCGCTCTGCCCACCGGTCGGCTGGCGGCGCAGCTCGGCATGGACAACGTGCTCGGCACCACGCGCGGCACGCTCATGCCCTCGCTCCCGGGCCGGACGGTCTTCGCCTCCCTCGGCTTCACCCTTTGACATCCCCGCCTCGGTGACCCTTCCGAAAACGGCACCGAGGCGGACCGACTTCACACCCGGCGCCCTTGCGCCTCCTACCGCCATGACCCGCATCGCTCTCTCCGCGCTCCTCCTCGGCGCGCTCACCCTCACCGCCTGTGACTCCGCTGATCCGGAGCCGGACCCGATCCCGCTCAACGTCCAGACAGCGACCAATATCCCGGCAGACCTCGCGACGGCCTTCGGCCCCACGGGTCCGGTGGGCCGCAACCTCTTCACGCTGTATGACCTCGACACGGGCACCATCGTCCTCGCGTCCGACGAAGAAGACCCGGCAGTCCGCGCTGCGGACTCAACGGGGACGGCCTGGGACATCGGCTTCCGCAGCACGACGGTCATCTTCAACAGCGGCATCAGCGGTCCCGGCACGGTCCGCGCGCAGCTTCTCGACAACACGCTCTTCGCGGAGTTGACCGAGGCGCCCATGGACGGGTACCTCCAGGACGGTGGCAACACCTGCCCCGCTGTCCAGACGCCCGGTGGAACGTTCCCGGGGACGCCGTACGTCATCTGCACCGGATCGGACAACGGCTGGTACAACTACAACGGCCAGTTGAACCTCGTCTCGCCGCTCGCGGGCAAGGCCATCGTCGTGCAGACGAGCGAGGGCGACTACGCCAAGATCCGCATCTTGAGCTACTACGAGGACAACCCCGCCACGCCAGATCCCAACACGGACACGAGTCGCTACTACACGTTCGACTACGTCCTGCAGCCGGACGGCTCCCGTGGGTTCGAGACCACCATCCCCGAGGACAACTAGCCTCCCACGCACGCCCCGCTGGCACCTGCCGTCAGCGGGGCGTGTTGCCTCTATGCCCATCCCGACCGCCCTCGCCGATCCCACCCTCGCCACCTGCGACCGAGGCACCGTCCGCCTGTGCCGGTGCTGCGGACACGTCGCGCTGTGGTTCAACGGCGTGAGCCTGACGATGACGCGCGAGGAGATGGATCGGATGCGGGGCACCCTCTCGGCCGTGCGCGGCACGATGGAGGAGCCCGGCGCCGTCTGGGGCTGGTCCCTTCGCGCGGAGACGGCTCGCAAGACGGTCACCTTCGATCTCTGGGGCGACGATGCCGAGGTGCTCTCGTCCCTTCTGCATCACGCCGCCTCGGTGCTGGAGTTGGACGCGCTTTTGCTCGCCACCCTTGGTCCCCGTCCTGCGGTCTGAGGTCCGAGGCGGGACGCGTAACCTGTCCGCCTCGGTACCGAGGCGGAGCGAGTCGGCGGTAGGTTCGAGGCCCCGTTTCCTCTCGTTGCCATGGCTGGCCTCCGCCCCTTCCACATCGCGTTTCCTGTCCACGACCTCGCCGCCGCGCGCGACTTCTACGGCGGCATCATGGGCTGCCCCGAGGGCCGAAGCTCCGACGAGTGGATCGACTTCGACCTGTTCGGCCACCAGATCGTCGCCCATCACGATCCGTCCGTGGACCCCACCCGCGAGCGCCACAGCAACGCCGTGGACGGCCACGCGGTCCCCGTCCCGCACTTCGGGATCGTGCTGACGCTGGACGACTGGAAAGCCCTCGCCCAGCGCGTCACGGCAGCGAAGGTGGACTTCGTGATCGAGCCGTATATCCGGTTCGAGGGCGAGCCCGGCGAGCAGGCGACAATGTTCTTCCTGGATCCCTCCGGCAACGCCTTGGAGTTCAAGGCCTTCGAGGACCTCTCGCAGCTCTTCGCGACGTAGCCCCCTGTGCCCGCCTCGGCACCGAGGCGGGGGCACGCGGGGTCAGCCCGCGAGGCGGTGCGTGAGCCACGCGCCCCACAGCAGCGAGTGGTGAAACCGGATGCGAGGGCCAAAGCCTGCGGCGGTCGTCTCGCGCGTCAGGGTGGCCTCGTCCGCGAGGCAGACGTTCTGGTCCACGCGCTGGAAGAAGGCGCTCGCGGCGTCTTCCGCCATCCCGGCACGACGGACCGCGTACTCCCACGCCGTCATCAGATGACCGAACGCAGAGTCCGTCCCCGGATGGAACAGGTCCGCGTGAACGAACGGGGCATCCGGACGAAGCCGCTCCGCGATGTCGGCAAAGAACGACACGCGCGCCTCGGGGTCGAGGACAAAGTGGGCCACGCAGATGGAAGTCGCCGCATCGAAGAGATCCGCGGGCGCGTCGGCTGTGGTGCCGTCTACGTAGCGGACTCGGTGCGCCATCCCGTCGGCTTCCACGCGGTCAGCACACACGGCGAGCATGTCCGGTGACGGATCGATGGCGGTGAACTGCCACCCCGGCCCCTCCCGTCCGAGGCGCTCGATCTCTGCACCTGTCCCGGCGCCTACCACAAGAATGTGAGCCGATGGGGGCAGGGCCTCTCTGAAGAGCGACGTGAGGTGATCGTGGAGGGTGTCGTACCCCGGCGAGATGCGGCGGATGTGGACATCGTAGGCCGCGGCACGCTCGGCATCGAAACCTGG
>JBCCPW010000174.1:0-7239 GCA_039024735.1 Bacteroidota bacterium | reverse complement strand
GCAGGAGGGCATTCAGCGCGGGGACGGCGCCCCGCAGCAGCATCGTGTTGTCGTACCAGCTTCGGCGGTAGACGCCCTTGAGCCGGTCCAGATGATCCGCCTCGATGCCGCGATCCACGAGGCGGCGGTAGAGGAGCGGGAGGAGCCGCTGCGAGCCCGGGTCCACGTCGTTGAGGTCGAGCGTCGCGCTCCACTCGTGCCAGGCGCGGTCACCCGCATCGCCACTGAGCGTGCAGGTGCGGACCAGCCGGACCTGATCGGGCGTGAACCAGGGGTACTCGGGGTGATGGTCTCGCATGGATCAGAAGGGCTCGTGCCAGTCCCAGGAGCGGTCGTCCGGCGCGACCTTCTCGAAGGCGGCGAGCCGGAACGGGACGACTCCCGCGAGCCGCCGGACCCGCGCTTCGCGGGCGTTCGCGAGGGCAGGCGGGGGCGGGAGCGGACGGTAGGCCGGGTACGTGGCGACGTGCGCCGCGACCGCCTGGAGCGAGGGTAGGTGCACGTCATCGAAGACGACGACGCCCCCCACGTCCAGCATCTTGTTGACGTAGAAGAACTCGACGAGCGCGTGGTCGAACGTGTGCCAGCCGTCGAGGAAGGCGAAGTCCAGGCGGACGCCCTCAGCGTGGAGCCGAGGCAGTGCGTGTTCCGACCGCTCCTCGTGCAGCGTGTAGGCATCGCCGAATCCCGCCCGGTGCAGCGCGTGCACCCCGACGCCCGCCCACTCGGTGTGCTGGAACGGGTCCACGATGCGGTACTCGGCACTCGCGAGGGTGCCCGCCTCGGTGAGCGCGGTGCAGAGCGTCAGCGCCGAGGCGCCGTACGCGAAGCCCACCTCCAGGACGCGCCGAGGCGCCCGGTCTCGCGCCCACGCCTCCAGAAGCCGACACTCCAGGTCGGGCACGTTCGAGTGCAGCGGGAGCCGACGCCCGTCGGGGGTCTCGACGGTACCGGTGGCGAGCATGTCAGCGAGGATCGGGTTCATGCGTCGCGGGCGGCGCGTCGGCGGTCGAGCGCGGCCTTGAGGATCCGCGCGATGTCGCCTCGAGCGTCACGCTGGGTGACGCCGTGGTTGGTCTCGTGGAGGCGCCGCCGGAGCACGACCGTCGCGTGGAGGGTGCTGGTGAGTCCCTGCTCCTGGGCGCGCAGGTACCAGTCCACGAACTCGGCCGTCTTCCAGTGCGTCTCGAACCCGCCGATGCGCCAGAACGCCTCGCGACGGATCAGCATCGCGCTCGGGATGTAGCCCGACATCGGGTCCGGGGGGCACGCGAGCCGAGCGGCGGCCTCGGGCGTGAGGTCCGGGCTGATGAACTGCTGCGCGTGGCCGAAGGCCATGTCCGCCTCGGTCCCGAGGCGGGAGAGATTGGATGCGAGGGCGTCGGGGGTCCAGAGGTCGTCCGCGTCCAGGAAGGCGAGGAGCGAGCCGGTGGCCTCGCGGGCGCCGTGGTTGCGCGCGGCCGCCGCGCCCGCGTTGTCCTGCCGGATCACGCGGATCGGCACCGAGGCGGTCTCGGCGATGGAGGCGGCGAGGTCGGCGGAGCTGTCCGTGGAGCCGTCGTCCACGACGAGGATCTCGGCGGCGGGCAGAGTCTGCGCGAGGATGCTCTCCAGCGCCTCGCGGAGGTAGCGCTCGCCGTTGTAGACGGGCACGATGGCGCTGATGGCGGGGCGGTCGGTCATGCGTCTCGGCGGCGAAGGGAGGCGCGCAGCATGTGCAGCAGCTCGCGGTTGTTCTGCTCCACGCGCTGCGACTCGTTCCGGTCGTGGACGCGCCGGAGCAGCAGCACGTCGTCCAATTGCTGGCTCGCGACGCCCGCCTCGGTGGCGCGAATGAACCAGTCGGCGTCGCTGCCGGTCCGGTACTCCGGGTTGAACGGCCCGATGGCCGCGAACGCCTCGCGCCGCACGACGAGCGTGCCGGGCAGCGTGCCGTCTTGCGGGCCGTCCAGCATTTCGGGGCGGAGCCACGACGGCCGCTCGCAGCCGGGCTCCAGCGTGATGGACTGCCGCGCGGTCACGAACCCGAGGACGGGATCGGCCTCCAGCGCCGCGAGTTGTGCCGCGAGCTTGTCGGGCGTCCAGCGGTCGTCCTGATCGAGGAATGCAAAAACGTCGCGCTGGCTCTCGGCCACGGCCGCATTTCGCGCCGCCGCGACGCCCGCGTTGTCCTGCCGGATCACACGGATCGGCACCGAGGCGGTCTCGGCGATGGAGGCCGCGAGGTCGGCGGAGCCGTCCGTCGAGCCGTCGTCCACGACGACCACCTCGGTGGGCGGGCACGTCTGCGCGACGATGCTCGCGAGGGCGTCTGCGAGGTGATCGCGGCCGTTGTAGACGGGGACGATGGCGCTGACGGTCATGGGCGGTTCGCGAAGGCGCTCGGCAGGTCAGCGGTCTCGCCGGAGGCGCGGCGGCGGTCGAGGGAGCGCTTGAGGACATGCGCGAGGCCGAGCTGTCCGGACGAGCGACCGGCCGTCGTGCTAGCGCGGTGGCGGCGGTGCAACTGCGCGACGCCGGGGTCCACGCGGACGGTCACGCCCGCCTCGGTGGCGCGAAGGAACCAGTCCACGTCCTCGCTCAGCGACAGCGACTCGTCCAGCAGCCCGACCGTCTCGAAGACCTCACGGCGGATCAGCGCGCTTCCGAAGTGGGGCAGCCGCTCGGCCGGAGCCTCCGGGAGCGGCCGGAAGTCGGCGGGAAACGCGCGGCCGGGCAGGACGACCTGGAGGTGCCCCAGCACGAGGTCGGCGTCTGCGTCCAGCAGGGGGAGTTGGCGCGCGAGGCGCCCCGGCGTCCAGGCGTCGTCGGCATCGAGAAACGCGAGGACAGCCCCTCGCGCTTCGCGGATGCCCACGTTCCGCGCGGCGGAGACGCCTCGGTTGTCCTGGCGCACCACACGGATCGGCACCGAGGCGGTTTCGGCGATGGAGGTTGCCAGAGCGCCTGACTCGTCCGTCGATCCGTCGTCCACGACGATCACCTCGGTGGGCGGGCGCGTCTGCGCGACGAGGCTCGCGAGGGCCTCCCGGAGGAACGCGGCGCCGTTGAACACGGGCACGATGGCGCTGACGTCGGGGCTCGCGCTCATGCCAGATCGCGAAGCAGGTTGCCGATCACGTGCGGGATCTCGGCCATGTCGGTCCCGAGGCGAAGGCGGACACACGGCACCTCGCGCACGAGGCGCGCGAGCACGGCCGTGGCCCGTGGGCCGCCGGACGGAAGCTGGAGAACCGTGCTCGGCACGAGGGCGCGAAACGCGTCGGCCGCGTCGGTGAGTTGCAGCACCGAGGCGGGCGCTCCCGTGATCTCGGGCACGACGATGGCCCGGAGCGGGAAGCCGCGCACGATGGCCTCCGGGTGGTGCCGGTGGACGAACAAGAGATCCTTCTCGTCCGGTCCGCGCTCGGGGTTGTCGATCAACGGGCGCAGGTGCGGCAGCCAGCGCGTGCCCCCGGGCTTGATCTTCGCCGAGGTGTACACGCTCGCGACGCGTGGGCCGTCCGGGGTCAGTTGCGCGAGGGCGTAGTCGTCGCCCGCGTACAGGAGATCGCTGCCGAGGCACGCGAGCGCCGTCGTGGATTTGCCGGAGCCCCCGGGGCCGACGAGCAACACGCCGCCGTCCGAAACCCCCACCGCTCCGGCGTGGACGAACTGGGAGGTCGCGTCGCTCAGGGTCCAGTGGAGCGCCGAGAGCAGCGGGGCGCCGCGCTCGTAGTACGGCAGGGCCTCCGCGTCGTGCACGGCCACGATGGCGCGTCGGCTCGCGAGGTCGGCCACGCTGAGCACCCCCGATCCGATCTGGTAGGCCGTGCGGAGGGTGTCCGTGTTGAAGCCCCGCACGAGTCCGCGCGGGCCGTATTCCTCCGGTCCCCAGGCGGGATCGGGGAGGGGGACGCCCGTGGAGGCGGCGTCCCAGATGTGAACCGTCGCGTTCGCCTCGGTGGTGGTCTCCGGAAGGTGCGCGAGCGCAGGCAGGAACGCGGGCACGAGGGCGTCCCCCGCGAAGGTGAGCCGAACCGCCCGATCTCCGATCTGGAGCGTGCGGGTGACAGTGCCGTGCGCCTCACCGGCACGCGTCCAGGCGTGAAGAGCGGCGTCGGTGTAGGCCTCGCCCGCCGTCGTCGTCGGCAGCGGCGCCGTTTCCGGCGTCATGACGTGGGCGCGGGGTGTGGCCAGCCTGCGGCGTCCGTGTCGTGGATCGGGTCGAGCAGGAGCAGCGCCTGCATGTCCGTGAACTGCTGAAGCACAGGCGCCGCGAACGCCGGGGACCCCGCGAGCAGGGCCAGAGGCGAGAGCGCCGCCTCGGTGTCGCCATCGAAAGGCGCGATGAGGGTCGCCTCCACCAGCCGACCGAGGAGGGCCTCGATGGCCTCGCGCACCTCGGCCTCACCAGCGCTGTAGCGCTCCACGAGCGCCGCCACGATCTGGTCCGCGCTGGCGGTCTGCTCCACGAGCGCCCACACATCCGCCCCCACGCCCGTCAGGCTGAAGTAGCTGCCGGTGTCGAAGTCGATGATGACCGTCTCGCCGTCGATGGTCTCGTGGACGACGCGGGGGGTTTGAATGCGGTACCGGGCGGACATGGAAAACGGCAGCGTAACGCAGAAAGACAGAATCTACGCCTGCCGCTGTGTGCCTGGGCTTCCCTCGTCCCGTTGCGGACCCCCGAGGTGAGAACGGGACGAAGGCTTCCGCCTCGGTACTCGCCAGGAGCGACCGAGGCGGAGGCGTGCGCATGCCTACCGCACGACCGTCAGGCGCTCCGTGAACGTCTCGTCGTCGGCCTGGAAGCGGACGAGGTAGACGCCGGGGGCGAGGTCAGAGAAAGTCCACGGCAGCCGGTGCCAGCCTGCCGTGTGCTCGCCCTCGGCCAACCGGGCGATCTCGCGGCCCTGCACATCGTAGACCCGGAGGTCGACTCGCGTCGGCGCCGGGAGGCCAAACTGAAGCACAGCCGATCCTCGAGACGGGTTGGGGTACGGGGCCACGAGCGAGACCGCATCGGGCAGAGACGGGTCCGTGCTCTCGCTGTCGACCGGCCACGTCGTGACTGCCTCCGCCTCGGTCTTGGGGTCTTCGAGGTTGTCCACGTAGTCCCGCGCGATGCTGAAGAAGCCGTAGAGGCTCCCGCGCTCGGCCTCGAAGGTGGGCGTGTCCGTGTCCGCCGTGAAGGCGAACTCGAACGGCCCGCCATCGCGTGAGGCGTAGATGTCGTAGCTCAGCACGCCGGACCCTGCGTCTGACCCGGAGAGGTAGAGCACGAGGGTCGTGTCCGAGGCGGCGGAGTAGCCCACCGAGGTCACCGAACTCGTCGGCGCGGTGCGGTCGATGGTGTTGGACCACACGGGCGTGTCGATGGGCTCGTTGACGTCGAACACGATCCGGGCCTCGTTGGCGACCTCGGTGCCGTCCGGGAGCCCCTCCCGCAGCGCGACCGAGAAGGTCACGGAGCCCTCGCCCTCCGGCGGGGTCACGTTGGGCGGCAGGAAGCCGATCAGCGGGTCCTCAGGGAGGTCCAACGTCTCCGGATCCAGGGACACGAACGTCCACGAGATCAGGCCCTCATCGTCAATGGAGCCGCTGATCTGGAGGAGGATCGGGTCGGAGGGCCGGAGGTCCACCTCGGCGTTCCACGCGGAGAGCCCCGGGGGTGCCGTCACGGTCTGGTCCGCGAAAGAGACCGAATGCACGCGGAACGAGGTGGGATCGAAGACCGACACGTCCAGGCTGTCCGTGATGAAGACCTCGGCAGCCGGGGCCGTAGCGGAGACGAGGTTCTCGAATCGGACGGTGTAGTACACCCGTCCTTCGTCGCCTCGGATGTAGCGCGCCTCGGTGGCGCCCACCGGCCCGAGCTTGTCGTTGGGGTCGAACGAGGCGACTTCCTCGGTTTCGGTCTCCTCGGGTTCCTCGGGGCATTCGTGATAGGCGTCGTAGGCCGCCGAGGCGAGGTTGACGGCAAGGGCCAGCCCGCGCGACCACGGGATGCTGCGGCCTGCCGCGTTGAGACAACTCACGAGGCCGCCCGCCATAATGGTGGCCGTCCGCTGATACGACAGGGTGGTCGCGGTACCCGCGTACGCCGAGACCGCCTGGTTCGCAGCAGCGACGACCGCAAGGCTGGCGGAGCGGACGCACTGCGAGAGGTTGCCGAACGCCTGCCCCAGCGTGGCCACCGCAGCAAACCCCAGCTTCCGGGTCCAGCAGAGCGCGACGCTTCCGGTTCCGTTCTGGGCCATTTGCTCCAGCGCCTCCTGGTACTCCGGTGCCAGCGTCCCCGTGGTGGTTCCCGGGATGTAGTCCACCAGCAACGGCGTCAGCACCGAGGCGGAGAGCGAACTCGCATCGCTGCGGAAGGTGAGCTCCACCTCGCCACCAGCCGGGATCACCGGGACGACGATGGAAAGCTCCCGGCGCCCGTCGATGTCCACCTGGGTCGGGATCGCATCCCAGCCCGGGAACTCGTCCGGCATGTTGGGCAGGTCGGGCTCTTCGACCGGGTTCTCGACCGCGAATTCGGGCTGGATGGAGGCTCCGCCATTGACGGAGATCTCGACGGGCACCATGTAGGCGTCCACGTTCCCCCGGTTGGTCACGATCACCCGGTGGCGTACGCTTCGCCCGCGCCGCCGCCGCTCGGGCGAGATCAAGTCCAACGTGAGATCCGCTGGGCGCCGGACAGACACCACGCGGAAGGCCTGTGGAAGCGTGGCGGTGGCGCCTCCGCTCGTGACGGCGAGGTCGCAGAGTTCGGGCTTCTGGCCCGTGAGGTTGAACTGTGCCGTGAGCAGGGTACCCTCCGGGCCGGCCGTCGCTAGTTGGGCGTCGTACGGTGTCCCCGCGCAGGTGAGCGTAGCCGTTGTCCCGTCCATCATGGCCTGGCCCGCGATCCGTAGCGTCACAGGGCCTGCGCCCCCACGCCCGGGGAGCGCACGGACGAGGCTCAGGTCCGTTGGCGCGGGACCGTCTGCGATGGTGACGGTCGCGGAGCCCGTCCCGATGACCTCGTAGTCCGCGTCATCGTCCACGAGGGTGAGGGTCACGGTCTCGTCGCCCTCCGCCTCGGCATCGGCGAGCGGGAGGACCGAGAATCGCGCCGAGGTGCGCCCAGCGGGGATCCGCACGATGGAGCGGGTCGCGTTGGTGGTGTAGTCCACAAAGCGCGTGGCCGTCCCGGAGACCTCCACGGCGACCTCCAGCGGCACGATGTTGCGTGCGTTGGAGCGGATGACGAAG
>JBCCPW010000173.1:0-7240 GCA_039024735.1 Bacteroidota bacterium | reverse complement strand
GCCGAGGCGGAGCGCGAGGCGACCCAGCGGGCGCGGGAGCAGCTCGCGGAGAAAAAGCAGGAGGTTCGGCGACGGGCACGCTCTGTCTCCACGCGGCAGAAGCGCCGCGCGCGTCAGCCTCGGGACGTGCCCCGCCTCGGTGCCGAGGCGGAGGGACCCATCGGCGTAGGCGATCAGGTCCGGCTAGACGAGGCGGGCGCCGTGGGCGAGGTGCTGGAACTGACGGGCACCGAGGCCATCGTGGCGCTCGGGGCGCTGACCTCGCGCGTGAAGCTGACCCGGCTCACGAAGGTCGGCGGACGCACCGAGCAGCAGGTCATCGTCGGGGGACCGGCCGCGCGCGATCCGCTGCCGGTGACACGGGCGCGAACCCGGGTGGACCTGCGGGGGCAGCGGGTGGAGGCGGCGCTCACCGAGGTGGAGCGGCTCGTGGACGAGGGACTGGCCGCGGGCCTGCCCAGCGTAGAGATCCTCCACGGGAAGGGGACCGGCGCGCTCCGGCAGGCCATCCACAACCAACTCGCGCGGCGGCGCGACGTGGCGGGCTTCGAGGCGGCGGAGTGGAATCAGGGGGGCGATGGCGTCACCATCGTGCGGCTCGGGTAGTCCGGATGTGTGTCGCGTGATGGACACGGGGTTGGACACGTTGTCCGGGATTGAGCGCGAACCGATGGCGCCGGAGCCCGTCGGACGGCTCGTTGCGCGGCTTCCTGTTCGCGGCCTACCTTTTGCGGTGGCCCCGCGCATCACGACTCTGGGCCTGCCGTCGTTGCTGTGATCCGTCCGCCGCGTCTTCTCTCTCTCCTCGCTGTCGCGTTTGTGACCGCGTCCTTCTCGCCGTCTCCCACCCTCGCGCAAGCCGACGAGGCGTTGGAGCGCGTCGCCAACGCGCTGGAGGCCGGAGACCCGGACGGCGTCTTCGCCGATGCCGCGAGCCGCGTGGAGGTAGTCGTGTTTGGCGAGGGCGGGATGTACCGGCAGGGGCAAGCGACCCACGTCCTGCGGGACTTCTTCCGCCGCTACCCGCCCCAACGGGTCGCCTTCGGCGAGCGCTCCTCTACCGATGACGGGCGGACGGCCATCGGTCGGTACTGGAGCCGAGACGGCGGGTCGCCGCTGAGCGTACGGGTGGAGCATCGCGTCAGCGGACCGACGTGGTCCCTCGTCGCCATCCGGATCGACCGAGGCTCGTCGTTGCGAGCGGGCGGCTGACCGTGCCCGCCTCGGTACCGAGGCGGGAGAGCCCATTCACGCTCCACAGACCCATGAGTGTTCAGGAACTCGAAGTTGCCGTCTCCCAGCTTTCGTCCGAGGACCTCGCGCGTTTCGCCGAGTGGTTCGAGGAGTACCAAGCGGACGAGTGGGATCGCCGTATCGAGTCGGATGCTCGTGCGGGGCGCCTTGACGCGCTCGGCCGTCAGGCGGACGACGATTTCGAGTCCGGCCGCGTCACCGAACTGTGAGGCACTTTGCCTCCTCCGCGTTCTGGTCATCGTACCGCGATCTGCCAGACGAGGTGAAGGAACTGGCCGACAAGAACTTCGCGCTACTGAAGGAGAACCCGCGCCACCCATCGTTGAGGCTGAAGAAGGTCGGAGCGTTTTGGTCCGTGCGTGTGGGCCGGTCGCATCGAGCGCTCGCTCGGGATCGCGCCGAAGGATTGGTGTGGTTCTGGATCGGCGCTCACGACGCGTACGACCGACTGATCGGCTGACCGTGCTCGCCTCGGTACCGAGGCGGGAGGAGACGCGCGGGATCCCGCCGCTCGCCCCGTAGCTTTCGCGCGTGACCGAGACCGCCCCGGCCCCCGATCCGCTCCCGAGGCGCCGACAGCGCGCGGCGGTCTTCGCACTCGTCGCACTCGGGCTGGCGCTCCTCATCCCGGTCACGTTCGGTCTGGAGGCCCTCGTCGTGGCGCAGGCCGGGAGCGAGGCGTCGGCGCGGCGGGTCCAGCAGGAGCGGACCGCCGCTGTTCAGGCTCGCGCGACGGCCCTCCTGGAGGAGATGCGCCGCGAGGCCGAGGCGGTCGCGGCGCTGCCCGACGTGCGCACGGGGCTCGCCGACTCGGTGGCGGGTGTCTCGGGAAACGCGGTCGATGCGCTGTCGCGGCGCGAGGTGGACGCGTTCACGTCCGTGGAGGTGTACGGATCACGAGGCGACCTTGTGGCGTGGCGCGGCGGCGCGTTCCGCCTCGGTGTCCGCACGATTCCAGATTCGCTCGTGAGCCTCGCCGTCGCCGATGGCGCCGGGCGCCGCGCGTTCGTCGTGTGGGCGCCGGTCGTCGCCGTCGATTCCACCGTGGGCGCGGTCCGGGTGGTGCGGCTGGCACAGGCGGCGGTCCCGGTCCGCAACCGGTTCCTTCAAGACTACGATCTCGCCGACGACTGGCGCACAGCGACCGACGGGCCGTTCGAGTTGCTCGTCTCCGCCCGACGGACGATCCCAGCGGAGGGCGCCGTCCCGTTGCGGGGCATCGGCCACCAGCAGGTTGGGTGGGTGCGCGTGCCCGTACCCACCCGCGAGGCACTCGTCGCGTCCGTGCGCGACCGGTTCCGCGATGCGCAGGCGTTCTGGTGCGTGCTGCTGCTCGGCTGGCTCCTGTGGGGCCTCGGATGTCTGGCGGTGCTGCTGCTCCGCCGGGCCTCGCGCGAGGCGTCCTCTCGTCGATGGACCGAGGCGAGAGCGGTCGGCTTCGCCTTCGCCGCCGCGCTCATCGCGTCGCGGTTCGCCCTGCTCCGCCTGGACGTACCGGTCCGATGGCTCGGCGGAGGCCGTGAGACGCCGCCGCTGTTCGACCCGCTCATCCTCGCGTCCGACCTCGGGGCGGGTCTCCTCCGCAGCGCGGGCGATCTCGTGCTCACCGCCGCGCTCGGGCTGGGGCTCGCCGGGTGCGCGCTCGGGTTCGCCCTGCGTCTCTCGCGAACGCCCGGACCGCACTCCGTCCCCCGCGATCTCCTCCGCCTCGGTGTCGTGGCGGGAGTATCCGCCGGTGCGGTCGGGGTGTTGGGGGCGGTCGCACGGAGCGTGGTCCTCGATGCGCCGCAGCTCGGATTTGCCGATCGCACGGGACCAGTCGTGGACGGATTGCTGGTGGCGGCGCTGGGCTCGCTTCTTCTCGTGGTCGCAACCGGCGTGTGCGCGGTCGCCGCAGCCGTCATCGGTGCCGGACGGCGTCCTGGGCTCGCGATGGGGCTGGCCACCGCCTCGGCAGGTCTCGCCGCGTGGGCACTCGACGGGACGTCTGTTCTCGCGGCCCTCGGGCTCGCCCTGCTGGGCAGCGGCCTCGGTCTGTGGCTGCGCGGGAGATTGGAGCGGTGGGGCGGGTTGCTCACCTTCAGGGGTCTGCTCGCGAGTGCCTTCGCGCTGGCGCCGTTGGCCTACGGCTTCATGGCGGCACCGCTCCAAGAACGAACGAACGCCCTTCTCGCCGATGCCGCCCGGCTCTTCGCCGAGGGGCGCGACCAGCGCGTCACCTACGCGCTGGATCAGGTGCTCTCCGAGGCGCGAGCGGACGACGCCCTCCGCCCGGCCCTCCTCGACGCCGTGGCCGTCGCCGACTCCCTCCGGCGCGGGCTTCCCGTCACTGCGCCCGTCCGCGATTCCTCCGCCACGCTGGACTCCACCCGCCAGTCCCTCGGCGATCTCGCCGCCGGGCTGGTCCGGTCCAGCCTCCTCGGCTCCCTCGCCGATGTGGCGGCCGAACTCACCTTCATCGCGCCCACAGGCGACACGCTGGGCGGCTTCGCCGAGGGCGGTGCGGCGCGACCTCCACGCGACGACGTGCTCGCGTTCCCCACCCTTCGCGAGCGCTACGAGACGCGGGCTGAGAGCGGCTTCTTCGTGAGCAGTGCGCCCTCGCGTGGACGGCGGGGCGTGTCCCGATACGCGGGCCTCGGTCCCCTCGTGGACGATCCCGAGGCGCCTCGGGCCTGGATCTACGTTCGCGCCACCCCGCGCCCGGCTCGCTTCGCTGCCGAGACCCCGTTCCCACGGGTCCTCGCGCCCGCCGACCTGTTCGGCCTGGACGACGAGGCCGTCACCTACGCCGAATACGACGACGGCGTCCTGGCCCGAGGCGGGGACGAGGCGCCCTTCCGCCTCCCGGACAGCGTGGTGGAACTGCTGGAGGCAGGCGTGGGGGCGGCCCGGCGCCCTGAGCAGAGCGACGGCGAGACCTTCCAGGCGTACTACGCCCGCATCGGGGAGGGCGCTCGCGACGTGGTCTCGGCCCGGGTCCCCGCAGGCGACCCGCTCGATGTGCTGCTCGTGCTTCTCCGGCTCACGCTGGCGGGTCTGAGCGTCGGGATGGTGCTGTATGGAGCGGCGCTACCGGTGCGGCGTCGGCTGGGGCTCTTCCCCGCGCCACGCACGCGCTTCCGAGACAAGGTGCTCAACCGGTTTCTCCTCGTCGGACTCGCGAGCGTCGCGCTGACGGGGCTGGTGGGGCAAACGGTCATCGAGGAGCAGAATGAGCAGGCCGTGCGCGACCTCCTCCGCCAACGCCTCGGTCGGGTGGAGGCGGGGCTCAGCGCCGAGGTGCCGCCCGGCACCCCCACGGGCTCCCTCCTGGACAACGTCCGGCCCGACTTCCTTTCCGCCGAACTGGGGTTCGACCTCCACCTCTATCGCGGGGCGGACCTCCTCGCGTCCTCGCGGCGCCAGTTGGTCACGCAGCGGCTCATCGAGCCCCGGCTCCCCGCCGAGGTCTACCACGCGCTCTACGTGGAGGGACGCCCGTTCGCGTTCGCCGAGAGCCGCATTGGGACGGGCGAGGGCGGCTTCGCGTACACCACCGGCTACAAGGCCCTCCCGGACTCTACCGGCCGTCCGGTGGGCGCGGCGGCGGTGCCGACCCTCCCGGAGCAAGCCGCCATCGAGGCGGGACAGGCTCGGATGCTGACGTACCTCTTCGGCGGGCTCCTCGTTCTGCTGGTCGCGATTGCAATCGGCGCAGCGCTCCTTGCGGGACAGCTCACGCGGCCGTTTGGCCGGCTGCGGCGTGGACTCCAGGCTGTGGGCGAGGGACGAAGCGAGGAGCCCATTCCCGTCGAGACGAGCGACGAGGTGGGCGAGTTGGTGGAGACGTTCAACGCGATGCAGGCCCAACTCGCCGAGAGCCGCCGCCAACTGGCCGAGCAGGAGCGGGAGTTGGCGTGGCGCGAGATGGCGCGGCAGGTGGCGCACGAGATCAAGAACCCGCTCATGCCCATGAAGCTGAGTGTGCAGCACCTCCGGCGGATCTTCCGCGTGCCCGGCACCGAGGCGCCCCCCGAGGAGCGCAAGTTCGCGGGCGCCTTCGAGCGGACGACCGAGATGCTGGTGGACCAGATCGAGAGTCTCTCGCGGATCGCGAGCGAGTTCTCCAACTTCGCGCGGCTCCCGCTCCGCAACCCGGAGCCGCTCGATCTCGGCGAGGTGGCGGAGGAAGCAGCGGCGCTCTTCGAGACCGAGGCGTTGATGTCGGCCACGCGCGCCACCTTCCACCCGGACCTGACGACGGACCCGCTGCCGATCGTCGCCGACCGTGAGGAACTGCGGCGGGCGTTCGTCAACCTGCTCACCAACGCGCATCAGGCCATGCCGCCCCTGGACGAGCGCGACGGCGAGCCGGGCCGCATCGTGCTGCGTACCCGCCGCATGACGGCCGCCGACGGTACTTCCGTCGCTGTGGCGGAGGTGGCCGACACCGGCACGGGCGTCCCGGCCGAGGCGCGCGAGAAGATCTTCCAGCCGTCGTTCTCCACCAAATCCAGCGGGATGGGGCTCGGGCTGGCGGTGGTCAAGCGGGCCGTGGAGGCGGCGGGCGGCACCATCGCCTTCGAGACGGAGACAGAGGGCCCCGCGACCGGGACCACGTTCACGCTCCGCTTCCCTCTCGCCCCCCCCGTCCGCCTCGGTACCGAGGCGGGATCACCCGGCGGCGATGGGGCCGCGGAGACGCGGGCGCCTACCGCCGGACCGTGAGACCCGCGAGGAGGTCTGCGTGGTGCGTGTCCGAGCCGGAGAAGCCCTCGTCCACGCCGTAGGCCATCGCCTCGGCGCAGAGATCGTCCCAGCAGCGGCGGACGGACACGCCCGTCTGGTCGCCCTCAGCGTTGGTCATCGTGTACGCCGCCTCGGCGGTGCGCGCGAGGTCCGGCGCGATCCCGAGCGTAGCCGGGTTTGCGCGGCGGAAGACGGACCCGTTCGTCCTGTTGGCAGTGTGGGGGCCATCGCCGAAGCGGAACGTTCGGTAGAGGCGGGCCATGACCGAGGGTCGCTCGTACACGGTCACGAAGAGCGCCCGCGTCGTCCGCCTCGGGTCGGTCTCGACAGCGACGTGAAGCTCGCGCTCCGTTTGCGTAGTGGCGATGACCGTGCGGTGGAGTTCAGGGAAGGAATCGGGCAGGTCGGCTGAGACCTCCGTCCAGCCCCACGGCGGTGCCTCCATCTCGACGGACTCGGGAGCCGTGGTGGTGCAGCCCGCAAGGACCAGCGCGACAACGGAGAGCAGGACGAGACGCATGGGAGGCAAGGGAACGTGCACCCCTGGAATCGGTCCATCGCCCGTCCGGGATGCACCTCTCGCGATGGCTGAGCCGGGCGTCGCGTCTGCATTCCCTCGCGGTCGTCTGATCCGTCCACCCGCACGCACCGACCGCCGACCGGCCGCTCCCGCCCGCCAGCGGCCCGAGGCGGGCGCGTCCCGCCGGGCGGCGTTTCCTTGTGCGGTCTTGCTCCGGCCGCCATGCGTCTTGTCTCTCTCGCGTTCCTCCTCGCGCCGCTCGTCTCGTCTGCCCAGGGCTTCATCGAGAACCGAGGGCAGTGGCCCGAGACGGTCCTGTACCTCGCGCAGACCCCGGAGCACCCCGTCTGGATCGTGCGCGACGGCTTCGTGGCGGACCTTCGCGAGACGGAGACGCCGCCCCGCCTTACGTCTGCCGAGGCGGGACGCGTGTCGCTCCGCCGCCAGGGCCACGTCGTCCACGTGCGGGTGGCAGAACCCGATCCCGGTGCGAGGGCGGAGGGGCACCATCTGCTCCCGGGGCGGCGCCATGTCCTCGTCGGCGAGCGACCGGTGACGGGCATTCGCGCCTTCGAGGAGGTCCACGTGGTCACCGAGGCGGGGGAGGCCGTTCGCTACTCGCTCTCCGCACGAGGTCTCCGCGCGACGGTCTCGCGGGAATCGGTGCTGCACGTCGAGGGCGCCCGCCTCGGTGGCGTCACAGACGGGATGGTGCAGGTGGACGGGCGGGACCGG
>JBCCPW010000172.1:0-7303 GCA_039024735.1 Bacteroidota bacterium | reverse complement strand
GGCGAGACCGTCCGCGTGGACGGCGAGACGCTGACCGTCCCCGCCATGACGGCGCTCGTGCTGGAGTTGGCCCGGTGACGCCCCCCGCCTCGGTACCGAGGCGGAGGGCAACATCCGGACGGGCCGATCAGTGCCGACGGTTGCGCCGACGATCGCGGTCACGGTGCGAGCTCTTGGCCCACGGCCGCCATGTCAGCCCGACCTCGACCTGGCCGGACCCGAACTCGACATCCTCGAAGTTGCGGTAGTCCACGTCGCGGGTTTGCAGCTCGTCGAACCGGCCGCCCGTCGCGTGGAGCGCCGCCTCGATGGCGAGCTTCCGGCTCAACCGGACCTCAGCGCCCACACCGAGCGTGAGCCCGCCACCGACCAGCCGAGGATCGTCGCGGTCGTCCGTCCCGGGAGCGTCAAAGATGACCTGCGTGCCCGTCAGTTCCGTGCGGAGGAACGGGTTGACCACGCCGGACGGCAAGAGGTTGAACTGCGCCCCGATGCCACCCGATGCGACGGTGTAGGTGTCGTCCAGGCGGCCGAGATCCGCCACCTCAAGATCGCGGACGACTCCCGTCGCTCCGCCGTCGGAGTCGATGCGGGCGCCTCCGCCGGAGAGATACAACGTGACGGTCTTCGAGACGCCGAGCCCGGCACGGAAGCCGAGGCCGCCGCCCTCTTCGGCTTCGCCATCGTCCACGTCACCGACGATGATGCCGGTCCCGTAGACGTGGGGGGTGAACGAGAATCCGCGTTGGGCCAGCGCGGGGGACGCGGCGAGGGCCACGGCCAGGAGAAGGAAAGGGGTACGTGCGAGAAGCATGGAGGGGGAGGAAGGTGGTTGGCAGGCCCGGCCGACAGACGAACGCCGTTCTGGCCGTAGACGTGTGGACCCTTGCCGGAACGTGAGCGCGCGAGGTCACATCCAGACGAAACCCGCGCGCCGCGCCAGACCCGTTCGGATCTTCGCCCCCCGACGCACGCTCCATGAAAGAGGTTACGATTTACACGGACGGTTCCTGTTCCGGCAATCCCGGACCGGGCGGATGGGCCGCTCTGTTGCAGTACGGGTCGCCGCCCGTCGAACGCGAGATCAGCGGCCACGAGACCGAGACGACGAACAACCGCATGGAACTCACCGCCGCCCTCGCGGCGCTGGAGGCGCTCAAGGAGCCGTGCCGCGTCCGGGTCTACTCGGACAGTTCCTACCTCGTCAACGCCTTCAACGACAACTGGATCGGTGGGTGGAAGCGGCGCGGCTGGAAGAAATCCGACAAGAAGCCCGTCCTCAACCGCGATCTCTGGGAACGCCTCGACGCACAGAACCGGCGCCACGAGATCACCTGGACGTGGGTCAAGGGCCACGCCGGACACGAGGAGAACGAGCGCGTGGATCAGTTGGCCGTCGCGGCGAGAGAGATCGCGCGAGTCGAGTTGACCGGCTGACGACTCCCGCCTCGGTGCCGGGGACTGGTTGTTCGGAACCGAGGCGGGCCGCACCGAGGCGGTTCTGGCAGGGCGAACCGTCCGCCGATAGCTTCGCGCCGTGCCCGATGCCTCCCCTCACCGTCTCGTCGCCCTCGTGGATCGCGTCTCGGGCGCCGTGGGGTCGGCGGTCTCCTGGGCGCTCGTCGGGATGACGCTCGCGGGGGCCGCGGCGGCCATCCTGCGCTACCTCGCGCGACCGCTGGGACTCGCACCCGCCCTCAACGCCCTCGGCGACGTGCAGTGGATGCTGTTCGCTGCCGTGGTGATACTCGGGGCGTCGTGGGCACTGCGGGACGACGGGCACGTCCGGGTGGACGTGGCCGCGCAGCGGTTCTCGCCTCGGACGCGGGCGTGGATCGACCTGACGGGACACCTCCTGTTGCTCCTTCCGTTCTGCGGCTTCCTGCTGTGGGCGCTGTGGCCCGCCGTCGCGCAAAGCGTGGCCCTCCGCGAGGCGGCGCTGGATCCCGGCGGGCTGGCGCGATGGCCGATCAAGGTCCTCGTGCTCGGAGCGGTGGGGCTCCTCGCGATGCAAGGTCTCGCGCAAGCCGCCAGGGCGGTGCTCGTGCTCCGCTCTCCCCGCCTCGGTGACGCGGTTGACCCCACCACCGAGGCGGACGTCCCCGAGGCGGACCTGCCTGTCGCACCGTGATGGCCCTCGGCGCCCATCTCGCCGACTGGCTTGGGCCGATCATGGTCCTGGCCGTCCTCGCCGGGCTCTTCTCTGGCTACCCCGTCGCGTTCGTCCTGGGCGGCGTCTCGCTCGCGTTCGCCGTCCTCGGCGTGTGGACCGGCTACTTCGACTGGCCCTACCTCCTTGCCCTCGCCGACCGCACCTTCGGCGTTCTCCAGAACCCGATCCTCCTCGCGATCCCGTTCTTCATCCTGATGGGGACGCTGCTCCAACGGAGCCGCCTCGCGGAGGACCTGCTGACGACCATCGGGGCGCTCTTCGGGGGGATGCGCGGCGGCCTCGCGATTGCGGTCGTGGGCGTCGGTGCGCTGCTCGCGGCGGCGACGGGCGTGGTGGGCGCGAGCGTCGTCGCGATGGGGACGATCTCGCTGCCGGTCATGCTGCGGGCGGGTTACAGCCCGAGGCTCTCGGCGGGCGTCATCACGGCGGCGGGGTCGCTCGGCCAGCTCATCCCGCCGAGCGTGGTGTTGATCGTCCTCGGGGACCAGCTCGGCGTGAGCGTGGGCGCGCTCTTCGGCGCGGCGCTCGTGCCGGGCGTGCTGCTCGCGGGCGCCTTCGCGCTGACCGTGGTCGTGATCGCGTGGCGTCGGCCCGAGGCGGCCCCGGCTCTCCCCGAGGCGGAGCGTCCCGCCGACCTCGGGGCGCTCGCACGGCAGGTCGCGAAGGTGCTCGTGCCACCGTTGCTGCTCATCGTCGTCGTGCTCGGGAGCATCTTCCTGGGCATCGCGACGCCCACCGAGGCGGGGGCTCTCGGCGCGGTGGGTGCGGCGCTGCTGGCGGCGGCCAACCGGAGGCTTCGCGTGGAGACCGTCCGCGAGGCCGCGCGCGACACGGCCCGGCTCACCACGATGGTGGTCGTGCTGCTGCTCGGGAGCACGGCGTTCGCGCTCGTCTTCCGGGGCCTCTACGGTGACGTGTGGATCGAGGAGATCCTGACGGGGCTGCCCGGCGGCGTGATTGGCTTCCTGATCGTCGCCAACCTCGCGGTGTTCGTGCTCGGCTTCGTGATCGACTTCTTCGAGATCGCCTTCATCGTGGTGCCGCTGCTCGCGCCCGCCGCGGCGGCGGTCGGCGTGGACCTCGTGTGGTTCGGCGTGATGCTGGGGCTCAATCTCCAGACCTCCTTCCTGACGCCGCCGTTCGGCTTCGCGCTGTTCTACCTGCGCGGCGTGGCGCCGCCGGAGGTAAAGACGACCGACATCTACCGAGGCGTGATCCCGTTTGTGATCGTGCAGGTCCTCGCGCTGGCGGCGTTCGTAGCCTTTTCGGGGGTGTTGGGGTAGGTCCGCCTCGGTACCGAGGCGATCGTACGTTTCTGGCGTCTCGCGTCCTCTTTGCCATGGAATACCCCGCCATCATCTCCCGCGACCCCAATGTCATGAACGGCGCTCTCGTGTTTGCGGGCACCCGGGTTCCCGTCGAGATTCTGATCCAGCATCTCGCCGCCGGTGACACCCTGGACATGTTCCTGAGCGACTTTCCGACGGTCACACGAGATCAGGCTGTCGGATACCTGAAAATGACGCTCGCCGAGGCGGAGGCGCGGTGAGGGCGCTGCTGGACGAGAACATGCCGCGAGGGCTCATCGCCCGTCTGGCGCCTGAGATCGAAGCCGCGACCGTTCAATGGATGGAGTGGAAAGGACTCCAGAACGGCAAGCTCCTGACCGCAGCATCCGAGTCGTTCGACGCGTTCATCACGACCGATTAGGGCATCCCGCACCAGCAGAACCTGACCCGGTACGCCATCGGCATTGTCTTGCTCGAAGCCAGAACCAATCGTTTCGCTGATCTCGCCGCGCTGGTGCCTGAACTCAAAGCGCGTCGGAGTGAGATCAAGCCCGGACACGTCCTCCGTCTTCGCGTGTAACCCACCCCGCCTCGGTACCGAGGCGGACCTATCCGGCATCAACGCGCGGGAGGTCCCCGGCGTGGAGATCCCGCAACAAAGAGAGCCCCTGATCCCGCTCCGACACGAGCGGGTCCGTCACGGGCCACGGGATGCCGAGGTCGGGATCGCTCCAGAGCACACCGCTTTCGTCGGAGGCGTCCCAGAGCGTCGTGCAGGCGTAGACCACGTCGGCGGTCTCACTCGTGACGCAGAAGCCGTGCGCGAGGCCGGGCGGGACCCACAGTTGGCGGTGCGTCTGATCGTCCAACTCGTGCGCCTCCCACTGGCCGAAGGTCGGCGACCCGAGGCGGAGGTCCAACACGACATCGTAGACCGCGCCTCGCGCCACCCGGACGAGCTTCCCCTGGGGGTTGCGGATCTGCGTGTGGAGACCGCGCAGCGTCCCGCGTCGGCTCCGGCTGTGGTTGAGTTGCGCCCACCCCGCCCTCTCGGCCAGGATGCCTGCCTCGGCGTAGCGCTCCGTCTGGAACGTCTCGACGAAGAACCCGCGCGCGTCGCCGTAGACGACGGGCTCAATGACACGGACACCCGGGATTATGGTCTCGCGAACAATCATGCGGCTGGGGACCACCGACCGCGGACCACGGACCACGAAGAGGCTGCTGGGTACCAATGAGCTCCCCTCTCGATCCGAAGAAGCAGTTGCTCCCCGCATCCACTCGCAGCGTGTCGCTGACTGCCGTCCGTCGTCTGTCGTCTGTGGTCCTCCACCCTTCCCATCAACCCACCGAGGCGGGCACGATGCCCGCGTCCTCCAGCGCGCGGATGACCTCAGCGGCGGAGTCTTCGATGGTCTGGCCCGTGGTCTGGAGCGTGATCTCGGGATTCTCCGGCGCCTCGTACGGTGCGGTGACGCCCGTGAAGTTCTCGATCTCCCCAGCGTCCACCTTCGCGTAGAGGCCCTTCGGGTCGCGCTCGCGGGCGGTCTCCACGTTCACGTCCACGAACACCTCGAAGAAGCGGCCCTCCGGGAAGAGGTCGCGCACCCAGTCGCGGTTGTCGCGGTAGGGCGAGACGAACGTGCAGAAGGTCACCGCGCCGCTCTCGAAGAAGAGCCGTGCCACCTCGCCCACCCGGCGGACGTTCTCCGCACGGTCGGCCTGGCTGAACCCGAGGTCGCCGCAGAGGCCGTGACGCACCTGATCGCCATCGAGAAGCATCGTGTTGACGCCACGGGCGAAGAGTTGCCGCTCCACCTCGCGCGCGACCGTCGTCTTGCCCGAGCCGGAGAGGCCCGTGAACCAGAGGGCAGCGGCCTGATGAGTCTGCGTCGCCTCGCGCTCCTCGCGTGGGATGTTGAGCCCTTCCCAGACGATGTTGTCGGACTGGGCACGCTCGCCCCGCGTGAGCCGCTGCGCCTCGGCGGCGACGCGGTCGGCGTCCTGGCCTTCGCCTCGGATCATGCCCGCTGCGACCGTCGTGTTGGAGTACGGGTCGATGAGGACGAAGGCGCCCGTCTCCTTGTTGACGCGGTACTCGTCGAAGAACAACGGCGAGGCCGTGCTCACGAGCACCCGCCCGATATCGTTGAGGCCCAGTGTTCTCACCTCCTCGCGGTGGAGCGTGTCCACGTCCACGCGGTAGCGGATATCCTCCACGAAGGCCTTCACCTCGCGTGTGGTGTGACGCAAGATGTAGTGGCGATCACTCGCGAGGGGCTCCTCGCTCATCCAGCACATCATCGCCTCCACGCTGTTGGCGACGGTCGGGGTGTTGCCGGTGCGGACGAGCATGTCGCCTCGGCTCACGTCGATCTCGTCCGTGAGCGTCACGACGACCGCCTCGCCCGCGCGCGCTTCGGAGAGATCGCCCTGGTAAGTGGTCACCTCCTTAACGGTAGAGCGCGTCCCGGCGGGCAGCGCCATCACCTCGTCGCCCGGCCGCACGATCCCACTCGCGACGGTGCCCGCGAAGCCTCGGAAGGTCTGGTTCGGACGGATGACCGTCTGGACCGGGAAGCGGAAGTCCCGAAGGTTTCGGTCGGCAGTGACGTTGACGTTTTCGAGGTGGTGGAGCAGCGTCGAGCCCTGGTACCAGGGCATGTTCTCGCTGCGATCCACCACGTTGTCGCCCACGAGCGCCGAGACCGGGATGAAGGTCAGGTCGGTCGCATCGAGGCGTCCCGCGAACTCTGTGTACTCGTCCACGATGTCCTCGAAGACCTCCTCGGCGTAGTCCACGAGGTCCATCTTGTTGACGCAGATGACGAGGTGGGGAATCCCGAGGAGCGCCGCAATGAAGCCGTGGCGCTTGCTCTGCGTCTGCACGCCACGGCTCGCGTCGATGAGGATCACCGCGAGGTCGGCCGTGCTCGCTCCGGTGACCATGTTGCGGGTGTACTGGACGTGCCCGGGCGTGTCGGCGATGATGAACTTGCGCTTGGGCGTCGCAAAGTAGCGGTAGGCCACGTCGATGGTGATGCCCTGCTCGCGCTCGGCGCGGAGGCCGTCGGTCAGCAGCGCGAGGTTGACGTGTTCGCTCCCTCGCGTGCGGCTGGCCTCCTCAACGGCCTCCATCTGGTCCTGGAAGATGGACTTCGTGTCGTAGAGCAGCCGCCCGATGAGGGTGCTCTTGCCGTCGTCCACGGAGCCTGCAGTGGTGAACCGCAGGAGGTCCATTTCGAGGTAGTCGTTGCCCGCGTCCGCCTCGGTACCGAGGCGGGAGGCATCAGACGGGGTGCCGTTGGTCGTCATGGTCGTAAAGGGACTGGGGGTTGGGTTCTAGGGACTGGGATTGTGAGGGCGAACGCGCTGCCCGTCCCCAGTCCCTGGTCCCCGTGTCCCTCTCTAGAAATAGCCTTGCTTCTTGCGGTCTTCCATGGCCGCCTCGGAGCGCTTGTCGTCATGGCGACCGCCGCGCTCGGTCTCGCGGGCCGCGGCGACCTCCTGGATGATCTCGGGGAGGCTCATCGCGTGCGAGTCCACCGCGCCGGTGCAGGTCGCGTCGCCGATGGTGCGGAAGCGAATGGTCTGCGTGCGCACCTCCTCCCCGGGTAGGAGCGTGATGTAGTCGGTCTTGGCGAGGATCGTCCCGCGCCGGGTGAAGACCTCGCGCTCGTGGGCGAAGTACAGGCTCGGAATCGCGATGTCCTCCAGCGCGATGTACTGCCACACGTCCATCTCCGTCCAGTTGGAGAGCGGGAAGACCCGGAAGTGCTCGCCGACGTTCTTGTGGCCGTTGTAGAGGCTCCACAACTCGGGGCGCTGGTTCTTCGGGTCC
>JBCCPW010000171.1:0-7309 GCA_039024735.1 Bacteroidota bacterium | reverse complement strand
GTCCATCCCTGCAAAATCGGCGGCCTTCATCAGCGGCAAGCCCTTCTGAAAAAGCATCACGGCCACGTCGCGGCGCATTTCTCCCTCAGAGACGCTCGTTGCTCTCAGGATGTCGTCGGTGATGGCTACCATCGGTTCGTTCGGGCCGTGCTGCATTCTTCTAGCCTAGCATACAACGTGCCTGCCTGCCAAGTCGCGTGACAGGCGGCAAGCGCCAGTCACCGGGTCGGCTACACTGCCCCGGACCATGACAGAAGAGGAGGCCAGATGAGCCAAGACGAGCACCGCTACACGACTGCCAAGTAGCTACAGCGCCTCACCGAAATTGGATTCGGTGAGGACAGCCCCGATGTGGGATATGCGGCGCGACTTCTCTTCCACACCATGCTTCCGCACTCTGCGCAGGAAGCGCGGGAGTGGAAGCGGAGCAACGGGCGCGTACGGGTTTACATCCAGTCGGGGCCAGAGGCGGGGCTTCCCTACGGGTGAGCTTACCCCACTTTGGTAGACACCACCTTGTGGGAAGACCGCCGCTCGTGCTCCACCGGGCTGACGTAGCCCAGCCTGGATCTCAATGGGACCCGCTCCGCCACGAAGCACAAGCTCCGTCTGCTTCATGATTACAGCCCCCTCGGGCACTGACGCTCGTACTGACGGTTTTCCGTGGGGCATCTCCAATGCAGCGCCACAGCAGCGGTTCAGGCTGTTGATCCGAAAACGTCGTCCAGGGCCTCTAAACCGCGATTTTGGTACCCCGCTGCACCACTGCTGCCGCCCCACTGGCCCCCCAAAATCGTGGTCGGGGGCGGACTTGAACCGCCGACACCCGCATTTTCAGTGCGGTGCTCTACCAACTGAGCTACCCGACCGGGGCGTCAAAGATAGGCTGTGGCATGAGGTGCGAGAAGTGATGCGCCGTGAAGACACGATGCGAGGCAGCAGGACGTCAACCGCCTCGGTGCCGAGGCGGGGGCGGCCGGGCAGTGAATCGGGGCGTTCTGGAACGGCGGATGCTCCGGTGGGGTCTCCCTTCTGCTTCCGCCCTGCCCATGCCCCGCCCACTGTCTCCTGCCCGCTCAAAGCTCTTCGTGATCGGCTTCCTGTTGACCCTCGCCGGTCTCATCGCGCTCGCGACGGTGCTCATCACGCGCGGTCTCAACGACGAAGCCCTCCAGGATCGCATCGAGGCCAGTCGCGAGGCCCGCGAGGCCGGACTGGAATAGCCCCTCTCCCTTATGGCGCACGTTCACCTCCGCCCCGACTGGCACCTGCCAGAGTCCGCCGCGACCGATCCCTCGCTCTACCGATCCCGCCGCGAGGTCGTCAAGACACTCGGTCTCGGCACCATCGCACTGGCAACGCTCGGCACCGGATGCAGCACGGGGAGGACGGCTGCGGTGGGCCCGGAGGACGCCGATCTCCCGGACGCGCTTCGCCTCGCGCGGGAACGCAACAGGAGACCGCAAACCCCGCTCGACATGATCCCCTACAACGCGCCTCGGACCGGGTACCCGGCGCCCCGAAACACCTCGGTCCCTGGTCCCGGCCGACGGATCTCCGAGCGGCTCCTGTCGAGCAGCTACAACAACTTCTACGAGCTTCGGAACACCGGCAATCTCAAAGACTGCTGGCGCGAATCGACCGCGTATGAGCCCTACCCGTGGATCGTCGAGGTGACGGGGGAGGTGGAGCGACCGATGACGCTCGATCTCGAAGCTGTCCTCGCCGAAGAGGCACTGGAGGAGCGCGTCTACCGCCACCGCTGCGTGGAGGCGTGGAGCATCACCGTCCCGTGGGTCGGCTTTCCACTCTCGCGCCTGATCGACCGGGTTCGCCCGCTTTCCACTGCGCGATACGTCCGCTTTGTGAGCGTGGACCGGCCGGACCAACTCCCTGGCCAGCGCCGCGCGACGTGGTACCAGTGGCCCTACTACGAGGCGCTTCGAATGGACGAGGCCCGCAACGACCTCGCGTTCGTCGTGACGGGGATGTACGGCGAGCCGCTGCCGAAGCAGAACGGGAGTCCGATCCGGGTCATCGTGCCGTGGAAGTACGGCTTCAAAGGCCCGAAGGCCATCGCGCGGATGGAGTTCACCCGCGAGCGCCCGCCGACCTTCTGGAATGACCTCCAGCCGGGCGAGTACTCCTGGCTCTCGAACGTCAACCCGAACGTGCCGCACCCGCGCTGGAGCCAGGCCACGGAGCGGTTTCTCTTCGACGATCCCGGAGCCCCCGAGATGGTCCCGACGCTGCTCTTCAACGGCTACTCGGAGCAGGTCGGCGCGATGTACCCCGAAGAGCCCCGGGGCTGATGGTCTCTCCGCCTCGGTGCTGACATCGTCTCCAGCACCGAGGTGGAGACCGTTCGTACCTGTTCGCCGACCGCCAACGAGGCGCAGCGGCGGTCGGGTGTCCGCCTCGGTGCTGCCGTGGACCCCAGCACCGAGGCGGGCGAGGTCCAACGCTATCCCATCAGGCTCCACGCGCGGTCGTCCTCGGCCGTGCGGCGGCGCGCGCGATGCATGAGCGTGTCGTGGAGCGCGCGGATCGGGTCGCCGGGTGCTGGCTCGCGCTGCGTGTAGCGCCCGTCCGGCCCGAGGTCCCACGCGAGGCGGTTGTCCTCCAGACAGAACGCGAGCGTGCGCTTGAGGCGCGCTTTGGCGGTCGTGTCTTCCACCCGCGCGATGACCTCGACGCGGTCGTCGAGGTTGCGGCGCATCCAGTCCGCCGAGCCGATCAGCACGTCTGGCTCGCCGTCGTTGTGGAAGTAGAAGATGCGGCTGTGCTCTAGGAACCGACCGATGATGGATGTAACGCGGATGGTCTCGGAGACGCCGGGAATGCCGGGGCGGAGGCGGCTGTGCCCGCGCACGATGAGGTCGATCCGGACGCCCGCACGTGAGGCGCGGTAGAGTTCGCGGATGATGCCCGTGTCGTCCAGCGCGTTCATCTTCGCGATGATCCGTCCGGTGCCGCTGAGGCGCTGGTGGTCGATCTCGCGGCGGATGAGGCGCACGAACTCGCCCCGGAGATCGCGTGGGGCCACATGGAGGGTCCGGTACTGCTGTTCCGGCGCGTAGCCCGTCAGGTGGTGGAAGAGCCCGATGAGGTCGGCGCCGATCTCATCCCGGCACGTCAGGATGCCGAGGTCGGTGTAGAGGCGGGCGGTCTTCGGGTTGTAGTTGCCCGTCCCGACGTGGCAGTACGTCCGCAGCCGGTCCTTTTCCTCGCGCACGACGAGTGCCGTCTTCGCGTGGGTCTTCAGCCCGATCAGTCCGTACGTCACGTGGGCCCCGGCGCGCTCCAGACGCTGCGCCCACTCGATGTTGTTCTCCTCGTCGAACCGGGCCTTCAGTTCCACGAGCACGGCGACCTGCTTGCCACGCTCGGCCGCGCGGATGAGCGCCTGTACGATGGGGCTGTCCTGGCTCGTGCGGTAGAGCGTCATCTTGATCGCCACCACCTTCGGATCGGCGGCGGCCTCCTCGATGAACCGCTGCACCGAGGCGGCGAAGCTCTCGTACGGGTGGTGCAGCAGGATGTCGCCCTCGCGGATGGCCGCGAAGATGTCGTCCTCGTCCTCGAACTCGCGGTGCCGCAGGCGGATCGGGACGACGGGCTCCCACGGGAGGTACTGGTGCTCCGGGAGGTCCAGGTCGGCGATCCCGAAGAGGCCCGCGAGATCCAGCAGGCCGTCGTGCTCGATCACGTCCTCCTTCGAGAGGCCGAGTTCTTTCATGAGCAGCTTGCGGGCCCGCTTGGACATGTCCGCCTCCACCTCCAGCCGGACCACCTCGGCGAAGCGGCGCTCACGGAGTTCTTCGGAGATGAGCGAGAGCAGGTCGTCGGCCTCGTCCTCATTGCGCTCCACGTCGGCGTTGCGCGTGACGCGGAAGGCGTGAACGCCCTGCACTTCCATGCCCGGGAAGAGCGCGTTGGCGTTGTGCCGGATGAGGTCTTCGAGGGGAAGCACGTGATGCGCCGTCCCTGGGACGTGGACGAACCGGCCGCGACTGGTGGGCACCTTGAGCCTCGCGAAGTGCTCCGTCTCCCGCGTGGGGTGGCGGAGAGAGAAGGCGAGCGAGAGCGAGAGGTTGGAGATGAACGGGAACGGGTGCCCCGGATCGACGGCCAGCGGCGTGAGGACGGGGAAGATCTGGGTCAGGAAGTACGTGTCCAGCGTCCCCCGCTCGCGTTCCGTGAGCGACTCGTACGTGCGGATGACGATGCCTTCGTCCTCCAAGCGGGGCCGGACCTCGTCCTCCCAGGTGCGGCACAGCGCCTCCTGCATCGGCAGGGCGGCCTCCAGCGAGAACCGAAGCTGCTCGGTAGGGGTGCGCCCGTCGGGAGAGAGTTGGCGGACGCCCGCGGCGATCTGGCGCTTGAGCCCGCCGACCCGCTTGCGGTAGAACTCGTCGAGGTTGTTGGCGGTGATGGCGATGAAGCGGACGCGCTCCAGAAGCGGGGTGCGCTCGTCGTAGGCCTGCGAGAAGACGCGCCAGTTGAAATCCAGCCAACTCAACTCGCGGTTGAAGAGCAGCGAGGGGTGGTCCAGCGGGGCGCCGTCCGGGATGGGCTGGGGCACGACGGCCTGCGGGAACCGCCGAGGCGGCTCGCCGGGCTCGGCCTGATCGGCGGCCTCGTGGCCGTCGTCCGCCTCGGTGTCGAGGTCGGGCTCCGGGTTCGGGGCGCCATCGCCCGAGGCGGGCGGCGGGGCCTCGGATGCGGCGGCCTCGGGAGCCGTGGTCTCCTCCGCCTCGGGCGTGCGGTCGGGCGGCGGCGGCGTGTCGGGATCCGTCGGCGTGGAGGGCGCGGGCTCCATGGGGATGTCGTCAGGCATGGGGGAGTCTACGCGCCAAGCGGCGGGGGTGTCCCCGGTCCCGCGATGGATCCACCGGCCGCACCGAGGCGGGCCGGATCAGGCTGCGCCGCCTGCCGCCAGCTCGCCTCGGTCGATGCGCTGCCGGAGCGTCGCGAAGGCGATCACCTCCTGCTGCGCGGTCGACGGGTCGGTGCCCTCGCGCTCGGCGTGCAGCACGCGCCGCTTGGCCTGCTCGATGGCTTCGTCCACGCGGGCGAGCTTGAGCAGGCGCATCGCGGAGTCCGCCGTGCGGAAGGGGTCAGCATCGCGACCGGGGACTTCCATGCCCATCTTCTTCTCCCAGTTCTCCGAGGCGGTGTGCTGCTCGGCCAGCGCCTCCACGGCCAGCGCGCGGACCGCCTCGCCGTGCTGCCCCTGGACAAACGCCGAGGCGTTCACAGCGCCCGCGTTGTACTGCTCCATCAACTGCTCCACTGCCTGCCGGAGCGGCCCGGCGGTGAACTCGTCCAGGCTCATCCGGCTCAGGACGTGCTCCACGAGCGGCGTCCCGTTTTGGAGCATGAGGCGGAGCAGCACGTGCTCTTGCGGACGGACGGGCACCACGAGGGGAGCGGCCGCCTCGGGGGCGAGCGGGGGCAGTTCGGGCTCACGACGGCGGGACCGGCGGGCTTGCTTGCCGCCGTACAACTGCCGAAGGTCCGCGTCGGGCACGTTGA
Source organism: Bacteroidota bacterium (assembly GCA_039024735.1). Taxonomy (GTDB): domain Bacteria; phylum Bacteroidota; class Rhodothermia; order Rhodothermales; family Rubricoccaceae; genus Rubricoccus. The sequence goes on along the minus strand of JBCCPW010000171.1, from coordinate 1,771 downwards.
GGGCCTGGGCGGCGCGGCGGAGGTAGCCGTCCACGAGGATCGGGTTCTGCACCCGCCGGATGGCCGCGAGGACCTCGTTGGTCGCGTCGAGGGTGCCCTCTGGTGTACCGAGGCGGCCCGACCGACGCGCACCGTCCACGAGGAAATCCACGAAGTCGAGCCGGGCGTCCTCCAACTGGCGGCGGAACGCGTCGGCGCCGAACTGGCGGACGAAGCTGTCGGGGTCGGCGCCATCGGGGAGGTTGACAGCGTAGGGCGCGAGGCCCGCACGGAGCGCCACGTCGATGCCCTTTCGCGCGGCGGAGCGCCCGGCATCGTCGGCGTCGAAGAGCATCACGACGCGCTGCACGTCGAGCTTGCCGAGCGCGTCCATCTGCTGCGGGGTGAGCGCGGTCCCACTCGCCGCGACCACGTTCTGCACGCCCGCCTGCCAGAGCGAGACCACGTCGGCGTAGCCCTCCACCACGAGAACCTCGCGCTCCGTTCGGATGGCGCGCTTGGCCTGCTTCATCCCGTAGAGCACGCGCGACTTGTGGTAGACCTCCGTCTCGGGCGTGTTGATGTACTTGGCCGGGGTGTAGTCCGCGCTGGCCGTCGGCGTGTCTGGCAGGATGCGCCCGCCGAAGCCGAGCACCTTCCCGATGGGCGACAGGATGGGAAACATGAGGCGGTCGCGGAACACGTCGTAGTGACCGCCTCCCTGCCGGGGCTTCGCGAGGCCCACGTCTTCGAGGGTCTGGGCGTCGAATCCCGCCTCTGTGGCGGCGGTGACGAGCGCGTTCCACGACTCCGGCGCGATGCCGATGCCGAACGCCTTCACGGCCTCGGGGCTGAAGCCGCGCGAGCGGAGGTACTCCACGCCTCGCGCGCCCGCCTCGGTGGAGAGCTGGGAGAAGTAGAACCGTCCCGCAAAGCGGAGAGCGGCGTGGAGCGTGGCCTTGCGGTCGTGCTCGGGATCCGCGCCCTCCTCGGCGATCTCGATACCCGCCCGGTCCGCGAGCAGCCGCACGGCATCCAGAAACCCAACGCCCTCCATTTCCTGGACGAACTTGAACGTGTCCCCTCCTCGGCGACAGCCAAAACAGTAGTACAGCCCTTCGGCCGCATCCACGGAGAAGCTCGGCGTCTTCTCGTTGTGAAACGGGCACAACCCCACGAAGCGTCGCCCCTGCTTCTTGAGCCGCACGCGGTCGCCCACCACGTCCACGATGTCGCTCGCGGCGCGGACCTCGGCGATGGTGTCGTCGGTGATGCGGGGCATGGGGGTGGGGCGGGGTGGAGGGTACAACGGACAGGGTTGACGAGGGCGTGTCAGGTGCAAGCCGCGCGTCTGCCCGACCCAACTCGCTACGGTCTCGTTCCCGACACCGTCTCGGCGAGGGTGCGGGCCGCCTCGGTGGGATCCGTCGTGGGGGCCTGGCAGGCACCGTTCTCGCAGATGTAGGCCGTCGCGAGGCCATCGCGGGCGGTCTGCGTCGCCGTGAACGGCACGAGCGCGGTCACCTCGGGCGTGGCGCGAAGGAGCACGGCGCCCGGCGCGTAGACCTCGCGCAGAGCCTCCCGCAAGGTGTCCTCGCCCTCTCCGGGGGCGATCACGATCTCCACGGCCGGACCGAGGGCGATCTGCGCCGCGAGGAGGTGCGCTGTGTGGCCCGAGGGGTGGGCCCGCAGCCGCGCGTCCGAGGCGAGCGCCCGGTGAGTGGACGCCTCCCACTCCGGCTCTCCCGCGAGGCCACCGAGGCGGAGGCCGTTGAAGCACGCGATGGCGTGG
>JBCCPW010000170.1:0-7331 GCA_039024735.1 Bacteroidota bacterium | reverse complement strand
TCTCGACCTCCTCGCGCAGAACCTCGGCGGCCAGAACATGGGCCAACTCGCCGGCGCTATCGGCGCGAACGAGTCCCAGACCCAGACGGCTGTTGCGGCGGCCCTCCCGGCGATCCTCGAAGCGCTCAACCGCAACACCAACAACACGCAGGGCGCACAGAACCTCGCGAGCGCCCTCCAGCGCGACCACGACGGCTCGCTGCTGGACAACCTCGGGGGCTTCCTCACCGGCGCGATGGGCGGCTCCAAGGCCGCCGACGGCGCGGGCATCCTCGGCCACATCCTCGGCGGGCAGCAGCAGACCGTGGAGCAGGGTGTCGCGAAGGCCTCGGGGCTGGACATGGGCAAGGTCGCGAAGCTGCTTCCGCTGCTGGCGCCCATCGTGATGGCCGCGCTCGGCCGCCGTCAGCGGCAGGCCAACCTCGACCCGACCGGCCTCTCGGGTATCCTCGGCCAGGACAGCCAGCGCGCCCGCCAGCACGCACCGGATGGCCTCCTCGGTGCGCTCTCCGGCTTCCTCGACCGAGATGGCGACGGCAACATCCAGGACGACCTGATGGCCTCCGCAGGCCGGATGGCCCTCGACAAGCTCTTCGGACGCTAGCAGGTACGAGGTGCCGGGTACGCCTCGCTCGCGCCGTGCGAGTACCCGGTACCCCGTACCCCCCGTACCCCATGGACACCACGCCCTATCGCATTGCCCTCGGCGAGCCCGTCCGCCTCGGTGATCGCCCCACCGAGGTGGACGGCGGCCGGTCGAAAGACGAACTGGACGACCTCCACGAGGCCAACATCGAGGCGCTGGACGAACTCCAAGAGCGGCTCTTCGCCGAGGGGAAGCAGTCGCTTCTCGTCGTGCTGCAGGCGATGGACGCGGGAGGAAAGGACAGCACCATCGGGAAGGTGTTTGGGCCGCTCAATCCGCAGGGCGTCCGTGTCTGGTCCTTCAAAAAGCCGACCGAGAAAGAACTCGCGCACGACTTCTTGTGGCGGGTTCACAAGCAGGCGCCGGGCCACGGGACCATCGGCGTGTTCAACCGGAGCCACTACGAGGACGTGCTGATCGTACGGGTGCACGGGTGGGCGTCGCCGGAGATCATCGAGCGCCGGTACGATCACATCCGGCACTTCGAAGAGATGCTGCGCGATGGCGGGACGACCGTCGTCAAGATCATGCTCAACATCTCGAAGGACTACCAGGCGGAGCGCTTCCGCCGCCGCCTCCGCCGCCCGGACAAGCACTGGAAGTTCAACCCCGCTGACCTCGACGAGCGCGAGCACTGGGACGACTACATGCGGTGTTTCGAGATCGCGATGGAGCGGACCAGCACCGAGGCGGCGCCGTGGTACGTGGTGCCCGCTGAGAACCGAGACTTCCGCGATGCGCTCGTGAGCCAGATCGTGCGCGATCACCTGGAGGCGATGGACCCGCAGTACCCCGAGCCGGAGTTCGACCCCGCCGACTTCCCGCCGGAGTCCGTCGTGTGATCGTCCGGGCCGCCTCGGTGCCGTCGATCTGACTCCCGAGAACCGGACCGAGGCGGGTGGGGTGGCAGCGGGCGCCGACCCGGCGCGACCTTCGGCGCTCATCCGCCCCTCTCGCGTGGTCCTCGATCTCAAGGCTGTCGCGGGCATCCTCGGTGCCCTGCTGGTCGCGCTCGGCGTGGCGCTACTCGCGCCGATGGGTGTCGCGTTGGCCTACACCGAGGCGGAATGGTGGGGCTTCGGCGTGACGGCGCTCGCCTCGGGAGCCATCGGGGGCGGACTGTGGGCGGCGTTCCGACCGCGCGACGAGATCCGCGTGCGCGAGGGGTTCGCCATCGTCGCGTTGGCGTGGTGGGTGCTCTCGCTCGTCGGCGCGGTGCCGTGGGTGCTGACCGGCGTGCTGGCGTCCTACTCCGACGCTCTCTTCGAGGTGATGAGCGGCTTCACCACGACCGGCGCGACGATCCTCGGCGGCGCGGGGCGTCCCGCCATCGAGGCGGTGCCGAACGCCTTTCTGTTCTGGCGCAGCCTCACGCACTGGCTCGGCGGGATGGGCGTCGTCGTGCTCGCCATCGCGGTGTTGCCTCTGCTGGGCGTCGGCGGGATGCAGCTGTTCAAGGCCGAGGTGACCGGGCCGAGTGCGGACAAGCTGACGCCTCGCGTGACCGAGACGGCGAAGCGGCTGTGGGCGATCTACGTCGGGCTGACCGTGGTGCAGGTGCTCCTGCTGCTCCCCGCGATGAGCCTCTTCGACGCCGTCAACCACGCCTTCGCGACCCTCGCGACGGGCGGCTTCTCGACCGAGAACGGGAGCGTCGGGCAGTACGGGAGCGCGTACGTGGAGTGGGTGGTGACGGCGTTCATGCTGCTGGCCGGGGTCAACTTCGCGCTGCACTTCCGGCTGCTCCGGCGCGAGTGGCGGCCGGTGTGGCAGAGTGAGGAGCTTCGGGTCTACCTCGGGATCGTTGCCGGGGCGACGCTGCTGCTCACGCTCGCGCTCTGGACCCCGACCGGCGAGCGTCTGCCCGCCGAGGTGTCGCTCGACGGTGAGGTCGTGGAGTCCACCCGCCTCGGTACCGAGGCGGAGGAAGCCGGGGATCTACCGCGCGAGGTCGTGCGCTACGACAGTCTCGACGATGCGCTCCGGGCCAGTGCCTTCCAGGCCGTCGCCATCGTCACCACGACGGGCTTCGCGACGGCAGACTACGAGGTCTGGCCGCCTCTGGCGGTCGGGGTGGTGCTCGCGCTGTTCTTCGTCGGCGGGATGGCGGGGAGCACGGGGGGTGGCGTGAAGGTGGTCCGCGTGCTGCTCATCCTGAAGAACTCCTTCCGCGAGATGCGGCAGCTCATCCACCCGCACGCGGTGCTGCCTCTCCGGCTGGACCATCGCGTGGTGCCGGACGGTGTGATCCGGAACGTGCTGTCGTTCATCGTGCTCTACGTCGGACTCATCGGGGCGGGGACGCTGGTCATGGCCGCGCTCGGGCTGGACTGGCAGAGTGCGCTCTCGGCCACATTCTCGTGCGTCGGCAACGTCGGCCCGGCGTTCGGCACGATGGGTCCCACCGAGGCATACTCCCACGTCCCGGCGGTTGGGAAGTGGGTGCTGGCGCTGCTGATGATGGCCGGGCGGTTGGAAATCTTTACGGTGCTGCTCCTGTTCACGCCGGGGTTCTGGCGGCGGTGAAGAAGCGCTTCGTCTCGGTGATTTTGGGGTATGGACGGCTAACTTGCTAGGCAATACTCGACAGCCATGTCAATCGAACGATCTGTATCAGCCACTGCGTTTGCCTGTCTCATCATCTCTCTCCTTGTGTTCTCTCCTGCCAGCGTTTCGGCTCAGAGCGCTCCCTCGAAGAAGCAGGTACGAGAGGTTTCCGAATCGTATGACCGCCAGTTGCGGGCCTACTTTGCGGTTTCGGGCTTAAGGGCCGGGTTCGAGTCAGGGATCGAAGAGGCAGCGGCTGAGATAGCCGAGGAGCCTGGTATGGAGGGCCTTCTCCCAGTGCTCGAGGAGTTCTTTGAGACGTACATAACGTGGGACCGGATTGAGGATAGTTTTGTGTTGGCGTACGCGCGCCATTTCTCACAGGACGAGTTTACCGCCCTCTTGGCTGGAGACGCTGAGATGGAGGCAAAATTAGACCGCCTGGGACCAGTGCTCGAACGGGAAGGTGAGGCCGTCGGCGAGGCTCTCGTTCTCGGACACCAAGCGGAGCTACAAACCATGATCATGGAGTTCATGGCGGGAACCCAGCAAGAGGGGCCTCCACAGAAAAAGAAGGAGTAGAAGCGTATTCCGTTAGCCCCTGCCGCGTCATCTATTTGAACGTGACCGCGAGGGTCCCGTCGGCTGTGATCCACTCGGAGGCGTGCGGTGGGACGGCGATCAGATCCACGGGTGCCCGCCTCGGTGTCGTCGTGGAGGCTCCCGGCACGGGGCCGACGCGTGCTCTCGCGCGAGGTCGTCCGTGGGCGTACCGAGGTAGACGTGAGCGGGTGGGCTCCCGGTCTCTATCTCGTCCGCCTCGGTACCGAGGCGGATGCGGTGACCCGGCGGGTCGTCGTCCGGTAGGGCTCGCGACGGCTGGGGTAGGGCCTCAGACCGTTCGGCCGGTTCGAGGCACCGAGGCGGTTCGCCCGGGCGATGTTGACGGAGTATCACCCCGTGCCCCATGTTCCGTTTGATTCTCCTCGGTCTGTTCCTCGCGACGTTCAGCCTCGGCTGCGACGAGACCACCCGTTTCGTGGAGCCGTACGAGGTCGTCGTGTACGTGACGTCTGGTGCATCGGAGCGCGAGGCCGTTCGCGTCGAGGTCCCCCGAAATGCGGTCGTGGACGCTCCGTTGTCCGTGCACCTTCCCGCTACTGCGACGGGGGCTCGGGTGTCTGCGGACCTTGCCGCCGACGACTCGCTCGCTCTTCTCGGGATCGTCCGGCCCAGCCGGTTCGACGTGTACGATCTGCCCCGAGCCGTCGCGCTTACAGGCGCAGACGCCCTGGTGGACATTCTCCGAGGGCCAGGCGGGGCCTTCCAGCCGTTGCTCTTCTTCAGCTTGGACTCTCTGTGGACCGGGCCCCGCACGGCTGCGCAGGTCACGGTCAGCGCGGGAACCCAGACGACTCAGCGGGCAGCCGCACGCGATGAGGTTCTCGTTCGTGCGGCTGCGGTCTTCACCGGAGAGGATCTCGCGATTGAGAGCGAGACGGGTTTCTCTGCACAGATCCGCGCCGAGGTGCTCGGTGCCCGGGGAGAGACAGATCTCGTTCCTGTCCTCGTGCGCCGCACGCAGCCTGGCACACTCACAGAGAATCCCGTAGGGCTTCAGGCTAGCGTGTTGTCCCGCGATCTGAGCAATGCGGATCGCTACGTGTTGCCCAGAGGCCGGGGGCCTCGTGTGCTGGTAGGGGACCTGAGCGACCCGAATCTCTCCGTTTCGCTGGTCCTTCTTCGCGATGTCTGACGCTGCCCGCGAGCGTGCAGGAACCGTAACCTTCGGCCCTTTCGCGCGCTTCCCCGATGGCGGTCACCTCGCTCCGCAAAGACAAGATCCGCGTCCTTCTCCTGGAAGGCATCCACGACTCCGCCGAGGCGGCGTTTCGCGAGGCGGGCTACTCGCAGATCGAGCGCCGCTCAACGGCTGTTCAGGGTGCTGACCTCGCAGAGGCGCTGGACGGGGTCCACTTCCTCGGCATTCGCTCGCGCACGCACCTGACCGCCGAGGTGCTCGCGCAGGCCGACCGCCTTGTGGGCGTGGGGTGCTTCTGCATCGGGACGGACCAGGTGGATCTGGAGGCGGCCAGCCGGGCGGGCGTGGCGGTGTTCAACGCGCCGTACTCCAACACGCGCTCCGTGGCAGAACTGGTGCTCGCAGAGGCCATCCTGCTGCTGCGCGGCGTCCCGGAGAAGAATGCGCTCGCGCACCGAGGCGTCTGGGCCAAGACGGCCGTCGGGTCCAACGAGGCGCGGGGCAAGACGCTGGGGGTCATCGGTTACGGCAACATCGGGGCGCAGCTCTCGGTCCTGGCCGAAGCCCTGGGCATGCGGGTCCTCTTCTACGACGTGGCCGCCAAGCTGCCGCTCGGCAACGCCGCCTCGGCGGACAGCCTCTCGGCTCTCCTCACCGAGGCGGATGTGGTCACCCTCCACGTCCCGGACACGCCTGAGACGCGCGGCATGATCGGCCGCGAGGCCATCGCGGCGATGAAGCCGGGGGCGGTGCTCCTCAACGCGTCGCGCGGCTCTGTCGTGGACCTGGAGGCTCTCGCGGAGGCCCTTCGCGAGGAGCGTCTTCGAGGCGCTGCGGTGGACGTGTTCCCTCGGGAGCCGAAGTCCAAGCAGGAGACGTTCGAGAGCCCGCTTCAGGGCATCGACCGGGCGCTGCTGACGCCGCACGTGGGCGGGAGCACCGAGGAGGCCCAGGCCAACATCGGGCGCGAGGTGGCGGGCAAGCTGATCCGGTACTCGGACGATGGGAGCACGTCCTCCTCGGTGAACCTGCCCGAGGTCTCGCTGCCGACGCAGGGCGGGGCGCATCGCTTCCTGCACGTCCACGAGAACCGTCCGGGCGTGCTGAGCGCCATCAACGGCGTGGTAAGCGAGACCGGCGCGAACGTCGTGGGCCAGTACCTCCAGACGCGAGGGGCGCTCGGCTACGTCGTGACCGATGTCGGCGACGAGGGCGCGCCCGCCTCGGAGGCCCTGCTGAGCGCCCTGCGTGAGGTCCCCGGCACGCTGCGCGCGCGCGTCCTCTTCTGACGGGGCCCCGCCCGCCTCGGTACCGAGGCGGGAAGACGTTGGCATGGCGTTGGATCTCTCGCGATCCCACCCCCACGCCCTGCCATGCGCGTTGTCTCTCTACGTCCGATTCGATTCTCTGTCGCCGTCGTGGCTCTTGGGGCCGTCTGGACCGCCTGCACCGAGGCGCCGGAGCCGGTAGAGCCCTCCCCCTCTCCGGTCGTCCAGGCACCGGAGACGCCGGTTTCGCCGCCCGATGCCGAGCCGGTCACCGAGGCGGAGACTGACGCGGAGGGTGGACAGGCCGCGTCCGACCAGCCGGTCACGCCCGCCTCGGTGCCTGCCTCGGCCGATCCAGCGCCCGAAACGCCCAATCCGAGCGAGCCGGTCCGCCCGGATCCGCGCGAGGTTGCCTCGGTGCCTCTCCCTGAGCGCCCGCCGATGCGGATGCCCGCGCCGCAGACAGCGCCCGCCGAGCCGGAGGTGCCCGCTCGCGATACCCATGCCGCCGATGCCTTCTGGCGCCAGTTCCAGCAGGCCATCCGCTCGCGCGACCGCGCCGCCATCGCGTCCGGTCTCGCCGACGAGGTCCGCGTGGGCGATCAGACGTTCGAGCGGCAGAGCAATCAGGTGCAAGCCGTCCTCCAAGCCATCGTGGAGGAAGACACCGCCCGCGACGCCTACCTCGCGGTGGATGCTCTGACGCACGGCCCCGAGACCAGCACGTTCTCCACGACGGCGCACTACACCATCGAGGGCGAGGCGTACGCGGTGGAGGTGTTCGGGACCGTCGCGGAGGTGACGCCCGGGGACTGGCGCCTCGTGGAGGTCGGCAGCCGGTAGCGACGGTCTCCCGCCTCGGCACCGAGGCGGGAGAGGTCAGCCGCTGCTGCGCAGCATCGCCTCGTCCGGCTCGCCGTTGTGCACGAGGAGCGTGGTCCCGGCGGCCTGCACCAGCGCGTCGAGCCCGGCGCCGTAGGTCTCCTCGCCGCCTGCATCGGGCCGCTGCATGCCCAGGACGGTCAGGTCCGCCTCGGTGGAGTGCTCCGCGAGGACCTCGGTGAACACGCGGTCCTTGTCCTCGCGAAGGATGATCCGCACGTCGGCG
>JBCCPW010000169.1:0-7345 GCA_039024735.1 Bacteroidota bacterium | reverse complement strand
TCGGTCCTCCCGCCTCGGCACCGAGGCGGGCAGAGTCGCGGAGCGTTCGCGAACGGCGCCCGGCCCGGGCGGTAGCTTCCGCGCTCGCTGACGAGACCGCGCGATGGCAGGCTACCCCCACGACGAGATCGAGCCCCGCTGGCAGGCCCACTGGGCCGAGCACGAGACGTACACCACCCTCGGCCCCGGCGACGAGGGCTTCGACGCCAGCAAGCCTCCGTACTACGTCCTCGACATGTTCCCGTACCCCTCGGGGGCCGGGCTGCACGTCGGCCACCCCGAGGGCTACACCGCGACCGACATCGTCGCGCGGTACAAGCGGATGCGTGGCTTCAACGTGCTCCACCCGATGGGTTGGGACGCGTTTGGTCTCCCGGCGGAGCAGGCGGCCATCCGCGAGGGGATCCACCCCCGCGTGACCACCGAGCGCAACGTCGCCACGTTCAAGCGGCAGCTGCAGCGCCTCGGGTTCAGCTACGACTGGAGCCGCGAGATCAACACGACCGACCCCGCGTACGTCCGCTGGACCCAGTGGATCTTCCTCAAGCTGTACGAGCGCGGCCTCGCGTACGAGGCGTTCGCGCCCGTCAACTGGTGCCCGGCACTGGGCGCGGTTCTCTCCAACGAGGAGGTGGTGGACGGCAAATCCGAGATCGGCGCCCACCCGGTGGTTCAAATGCCGATGCGGCAGTGGATGCTCCGCATCACCGAGTACGCCGAGCGCTTGCTGGACGGTCTGGATGACCTCGACTGGCCCGAGTCTGTCAAGGCGATGCAGCGCAACTGGATCGGCAAGTCTGAGGGGGCCGAGGTGGACTTCGGCGTGTCCGGCCACCCGGAGGTCACGATCCGCGTCTACACCACCCGCCCGGACACGCTCTTCGGCGCGACGTACATGGTCCTCGCGCCAGAGCATCCGCTCGTGGGGCAGATCACGACAGCGGACGAGCGAGAGGCCGTCGATGCGTACGTCAGTCAGGCCTCGCGCAAGACGGACCGCGACCGGATGGAGCAGAAGTCCAAGACCGGTGTGTTCACGGGGGCGCACGCCGTGAATCCGGTCAACGGCGAGAAGGTGCCGGTGTGGGTCGCGGACTACGTCCTCGCGACGTACGGCACCGGCGCCATCATGGCCGTCCCCGCACACGACGAGCGCGACTTCGAGTTCGCCGAGGCATTCGGCCTGCCCATCCGTCCGGTTCTTGAAGGCGGAGATACAGACGACGACGGCCGCCTCCTGTCGGCCTTCACCGGAGACGGCTCCCACATCAACTCCGACGCGAGTGGGCACGCCGTGGCGGACATCGCGACCTCCGGCGCCAACCTCAACGGCCTGAACAAGCAGGACGCCATCGCGGCGATCATCGCGTGGCTGGAGGACAACGGCGTGGGCCGCTCCCAGACCAACTACAAGCTGCGCGACTGGCTCTTCAGCCGCCAGCGGTACTGGGGTGAGCCGGTCCCGGTGGTCCACGTGGATGGGGCCCCGCAGCCGCTCCCGCCGGATGTGCTGCCGGTCACGCTGCCCGAGGTGGAGAGCTACCAGCCCGCCGCCACGGGCGAGAGCCCGCTCGCCACCGTGCAGGAGTGGGTGCAGACCACCTTCGAGGGGAAGCCTGCTGAGCGGGAGACCAACACGATGCCGCAGTGGGCGGGCTCGTGCTGGTACTACCTCCGCTTCATCGACCCGCACAACACCGAGGCGCCCGTCGATCCCGAGAAGGAGCGCTACTGGATGCCGGTGGACCTCTACGTCGGCGGGGCGGAGCACGCGGTGCTGCACCTGCTCTACAGCCGCTTCTGGCACAAGGTCCTCTTCGATGCGGGCGTGGTCTCCACCGACGAGCCGTTCCAGCGCCTCGTCAACCAGGGCATGATCCTGGGCGAGATGGAGCACACCGGCTACCGCCGCCTCGGTGAGTCCGAGGGGTGGGTGTCCGCCGAGCATGTCACCGAGGCGGACGGGGACGACGCGGAGGCCCCGTTCCAGGACGCGCGCGATGGATCCGCGCTCGCGCCGGTCTCCATTCCTGACACGGACGTGACCAAGAGCGGCGAGGGCTTCGTGCTCAAAGCCGATGGGACCATTCGGGTCCACAGCCGCTCGCACAAGATGTCGAAGTCGCGCGGCAACGTCGTCAACCCGGACGACATCGTGGACGCGTACGGCGCGGACAGCCTCCGGCTCTACGAGATGTTTATGGGGCCGCTGGAGGCCACCAAGCCGTGGAGCACGCGCTCCGTGGAGGGCGTCCACCGGTTCCTCTCGCGCGCCTGGCGTCTGTTTACCGACGACGCCCCGGGTCTGGCGGATCGCATCACCGAGGCGGAGGCGACCAAGGATCAACTCCGGGTCACGCACGCCACCATCCAGAAGGTCACGGACGACATCGACGGCCTCCGGTTCAACACGGCCATCGCCGCGATGATGGAGTGGATCAACGCCGCCAACCGGTGGGACTCGGTCCCTCGCGAGACGGCCGAGAGCTTCGTGCTGCTCCTCGCGCCCTTCGCGCCGCACCTCGCCGAAGAGCTGTGGTCCCGCCTCGGTCACGCCCAGAGCCTCACCTACGTCGCCTGGCCTGCCTTCGACCCTGATCTGCTGACGGCAGACGAGATCGAGATCGCGGTCCAGGTCAACGGCAAGCTGCGCGGGACGGTCACGGTCCCCGCCGATGCCGACAAAGCCGCCGTGCTCGCCGCCGCCAAGGCCGAGCCCAACGTCCAGCGCCACACGGAGGCCAAGACGCTCCGCAAGGAGATCGTCGTGCCCGGGCGCCTCGTCAACCTCGTTGTCTCATGACCCGATTCCTGATTCTTCCCCTCCTCGCGCTGACGCTCGTCGCCTGCCGCACCGAGACCGCCGACGGCGCCACCGAGGCGGACACCGCCGCTGCCGCAGACGCCTCCGCCGAGGACGCGCCCTCGGCGCAGATCTCCTCCGGGGGCCTGCCGTACGTGGAGCCGCAACGCGCCGACAATGCCGAGCAAACCACCCGCACGGCCATGCTCAAGGAGGTCGTCGCTGATGGCGAGGAGTGCTTCGTGATGGCCTCGGACGCCGAGGGCGATCTCCTGCTCATGGGCACGTCCGAGGCCTGCGAGCAGGGCGCCACGCTCGGCGGCCGTGCCGTCACGCTCACCCAGGAAGCCGCCACGCTCGACGTGCCGATTGGCGAGGAGACCAGCCAGCAGGAGGTCCAACTCGTCGTCGGCATCGAGGCGGCCGAGTAGGGCGGGATAGACCCGGGAGCCCTTCCGCCTCGGTGCGGATGACGGATGCACGATGGATTCCAGTCGGCTTGCGAGAGGCACGTTCGCGAGACGATGGCGGGCGATGCCGCGCACGACCTCGCGCACGTCCGCCGGGTGGTCCGATGGGCCGAGCAACTCGCTGAGGCGGAGAATGCCGACGTGGAGGTCGTCGTCGCTGCGGCGTGGCTCCATGACGTGGTGACCGTCCCGAAGGGCTCGCCCGACCGCGCCCACGCGAGCCGCCTCGCCGCCGAGGCCGCCTCGGTGTGGCTGCACACCCAGCCGTTTCCGTCCGCGAAGATCCCGGCTGTCGCGCATGCCATCGCGGCGCACAGCTTCTCCGCTGGGACCGAGCCGGAGACAGTGGAGGCGCGCGTGGTGCAGGATGCCGATCGCCTCGATGCGTTGGGGGCCATCGGGATCGCGAGGTGCTACGCCACGGCGGGCGCGCTTGGGTCCCGCCTCGTGCACCCGGACGATCCCGTCCCGATCGAACCGCCCTCGCGAGACCTGGACGACCGGCGTTTCGCGACCGACCACTTTTTCGTCAAGCTCCTCCGGCTTCCCGCCACGATGCGGACGGTCTCCGGCCGGACCGAGGCGGAGCGCCGCGCTGCGTTCATGCGGACGTTCCTCGCGCAGTTGGCCGGGGAGACAGGCTGACGGTGTCCGCCTCGGTGCCTCCATCGGTGCACCGAGGCGGGGCCACCGATCGCTTTGGTGGGTCACGCGAGACGGAGGACGTCCAGGGCATCCGTCCGCCCGCGACGATCGGCCCGAGGGATTCGGCCGTGAAGCGGCCTTCGGGGAGTCCCTCCCAGACCGCTCGTGTGATGAGAAGCTGCGCCTCGTGCGTTTTGCAGAGCCCCTCGATCCGGGAAGCGACGTTGACCACGTCCCCCGTCACCTTGTACTCCTTATGCTGCACGGAGCCGATCATCCCCGCCACGACCTCGCCCGCGTGGAGCCCGATGCCGACGCGGACTGGATGCAAGCGTCCCGCCTCACTTTCCTCCTCGATCCGTCGGACGATCTCCAGCGACGCCTCCACGGCATTCGTGCAGTCATCCGCGGACGGGAGCGGGGCACCGAAGATGGCCATGAACCCATCGCCCAGGAGTTGATGCACGATCCCGCCATGTGACGTGACGGCCTCGATCGTCAGGCCGAAGAACACGTTCAGGAACTCGACCACGGCCTCCGGCTCGGCGCCCTCGGCGAACGTCGTGAAGCCCCTCACATCGAGAAACATCACGCAGACCGGGAGCCGACGAATGGGCGGGTCGGCCTCGTGCCGCAGCAACTCCTCGACCACGGCTGGTGCCGTGTGGCGGCCGAAGAGGTTGAGGACGCGGGTCCGCTCCGCCTCGCGGCGCGCAGACTCCAGCACCTGGGCCGACTGCATACCGAGGATGGTGAGTAGCCGCTCGTCGTCTGGTGAGAAGGTCCCGTCGCGCTTGTTGTAGAGCGTGAGCACGCCCAGGAACCGGCCGTGGGCCACGAGTGGTGCGCAGAGGACGGTTCGCACGGACTCGTCCCAGTCGAACGACGAGAAGGGCGCCTCGTCGTGAGGGGCGTTGAGACGGAGGGTGCGGCTATGGTGCGCCATCCAGCCGAGCAGCGCGTCGTCCGGGCGGAGCACCGAGGCGGTGCGAGATGTCTGTCGGACCGTACGGACGAACGTAGCCCCAGCATCGTTAGACTGCGGGTCCACGAGGGTGACCACGCCCTGCGAGGCGCCGATGGCGTCCACGGAGCGACTGACCAGCGCATGTACAGCCGCGTCTAGGTCGCGCGCGGTGCCCACCGCGACGGCGAGTTCGTTGAGGAGGGCTAGTTCGTCTACGGCACGTCGGAGGCGCTGAAGCTCGGCCTCTGGTGAGGACATAGGAGCGGAGGAGGCGTGCCGGATTCTACGCGTGCCGCGAGGCGCGCGCGAGATGGACTGCACTCCCCGACTGGCCTCGGTCATGCCACCTCGGTCCCTCCATGAACGCACCGAGGCGGACCCCGACAAACGACAAGCGCCCGGCCTCACATGGAGACCGGGCGCCAACCGACAGCAGGGGAGCGGCGGCTAGCTGACCACCGTGAAGGCCACGCGGCGGTTCTGCGCGCGTCCCTCCTCGGTGTCGTTGCTGGCCTGCGGGCGTGCCTGGCCGTAGCCGACAGCCGAAAGGCGCTCGGCCGAGACCCCCTGGTCCACGAGGTACTGCACCACGGCCTCCGCGCGCTGCTGGCTGAGCGACTGGTTCGCCTCCGCAGAGCCCGTGTTGTCCGTGTGGCCTTCCACGCGGACGTTGAGGGACTCGTACTCGTTCAGCGTCGCGGCGACGTTGTCGAGCAGAGCCGCGGACTCGCCGACGAAGCTGGCCGTGCCGGTGGAGAACTGGATCGGCTCGATGAGCGCCGAGCGGATGGCTGTCTCCGCCTCGATCACCTCGGCCGCGGGTGCTTCCACGGTGATGCCGGAGCGGTACGTGTAGCCCTCCGGGAGGGCCGCGCCCGCCTCGGTGTCGATGGTGGTTTTGAGATCATCCGAGTCCACCGTCCCGCTCAGTGCCACCTCGCGCCCAGTGAGCGAGAGGCCGGGGTTGGAGCGGAAGCGACCGAGGAAGCCGGACAGGCGCCCCATCGCATCGCCGAAGGTGGCGTCTGCAGAGGGATCCACCGTCATCTCATTCCGGACGTCGGCGGTCGGGTAGACGGCCTGGGCGTTGGCGGTGTAGGCGGCCTTGGCCTCCTCGCTCGCGGCGAGGCCGGTCAGAATCACGGCTCCGTCGGTGAAGCGGAGGTCGAAGTCGGGCGTCGCGTCACCGAGGTCAGCACCGGCGACGGAGACCGGGCTCACGCCCTCGGCGGGCACGAGGTCGGCCTGGTCGACGGCCTCGCCGGAGCCTGCGAGGAGCGGCGCGATGACGAGCGCGACGACGGAGATCAGCTTGACGAGGATATTGAGGCTCGGGCCCGAGGTGTCCTTGAGCGGGTCGCCCACGGTGTCACCCACGACGGCTGCCTTGTGCACGTCGGAGCCCTTGCCGTAGCGCGTGCCGTCGAACTCGACGCCGCCCTCGATGCGCTTCTTCGCGTTGTCCCACGCGCCGCCCGCGTTGGACTGGAAGATGGCCATGAGAACGCCGGAGACGGTGACGCCCACGAGGAGACCACCGAGCATGTTCGCGCCGCCGATGAAGCCGATGGCGACCGGCGCAGCCAGGGCGAGCAGCCCCGGGAGCACCATCTCGCGGATGGCGGCCTTGGTGGAGATGTCCACGCAGCGCGCGTGGTCCGCCTTGGCCGTGCCCTCGCGAAGGCCCGGGATTTCGTTGAACTGGCGACCGACCTCCTTGATCATGTCCCCGGCAGCGCGGCCGACGGCGTTCATCGCCATCGCGCTGAACACGAAGGGAAGCATCGCACCGAGGAGGACGCCCGCGAGGATGGTCGGGTTGGCGACGTTGATCGTCTCGACGCCCGCCTGCTGCATGAAGGCAGCGAAGAGCGCGAGCGCCGTCAGCGCAGCCGAGCCGATGGCGAAGCCCTTGCCGATGGCCGCCGTCGTGTTGCCGACAGCGTCGAGGGTGTCCGTTCGCTCGCGCACCTCCGGCGGAAGCTCCGCCATCTCGGCGATGCCACCTGCGTTGTCCGAGATCGGTCCGTAAGCATCCACGGCGAGCTGGATGCCCGTCACCGAGAGCATCCCGAGCGCCGCGATCGCGATGCCGTAGAGGCCCGCCGCGGTGAACGCGCCGATGATGGCCGCCGCGAGGACGATGATCGGGAGACCCGTGCTGTACATCCCGACGCCGAGGCCCGCGATGATGTTGGTCGCCGAGCCGGTCACCGACTGCCGCGCGATGTTGGTCACGGGCGGCGTGTGGGTCGCCGTGTAGAACTCGGTGATGAGCCCGATCAGCGTCCCGGACGCGAGGCCGACCACGACCGCGAGGAAGATCCGCAGCGGGGTGTAGGTGAACTCGCCCACGATGGGCGTCGTGGCAGTGAACGAGTCCGGCACCATCCACGAGATGATGAAGAAGCTCAGGACGGCCATGATCCCGGCCGCACCGAACTCACCGATGTTGAGCGC
>JBCCPW010000168.1:0-7353 GCA_039024735.1 Bacteroidota bacterium | reverse complement strand
GGAGCACACCTTCCCGCGTGCGGAGCTGGCCGGGAGCAGCAGCCATCCGTCGGAAGACGACCTCCACAACCTGTTTCCCACCCGCGTCCGCGTGAACGGCGATCGAGGCAACCTGCCGTTCGCGGAGATCCCGGACGCGCTCACCACCCGCTGGTACCGAGGCGAGACTGCTACGACGACTGACCCCCCCTCGGCGGAGCGCGACGGCTGGAGCGAGCTTCGCACGGGCTCGGCGTTCGAGCCACGCGAGGCGCACGAGGGGAACGTCGCGAGAGCCATGTTCTACGTCGCGACGGTCTGGGACGACGCGGCCGATCTCGCGTGGTTCGCTGGCCAGCAGACCGATCTGTACGAGTGGCATCGCGCGGATCCGGTGGACCAAGCCGAGGTGGACCGCTCAGAGCGAGTCGCGTTTTACCAGCGCGATGCGAGTGGTACCCCGCTGCCCAACCCGTTCGTGGTGGACTCGACGCTGATCCGCCGGGCGTTCTTCGTGACGGTCGCGGCGGAGCCGGAGCCGGAGGCCTCGGTCCACCTTGCCCTCCTCGGTCCGAATCCGTTCCGAGAGACGACGCGCATCCTCGTGCACGCACCGAGGCGGGTGCGGGTCTCCGTGGTGGATGTGCTCGGACGTGAGGTGGCCGTGCTCGCGGATCGCCGCCTCGGTGGCGGGGAGGAGATCCTGACGGTGTCGGGACTCGCGCCGGGGATCTACACCGTTCGCGCCGTGACGCGAACCGGGGCGGTCACCCGTCGCCTCGCGCGGATCCGGTAGCGCCTCGCGAGGCGTCGGCGCGCACGTAGGTCTCGAACCGGAACGCCGGTCGGCCGTCGGTGGCCGGATGAGCCTCGCGGGAGGCGAGGCGGTACGGACCGCCGTTCGCGGCGAGCAGGTGCCGGTACGGCGGGAAGAAGGTGTCGCCTGAGAAAGTGCCCTCCACGAGGGTCAACTCCAGCCGGTCCGCGAGGCCGTCCTCCAACACGGCGCCGTAGACGCCCGCGCCCCCGCCGATGAAGACGCGCTCCGCCTTGGGGAAGAGTCCCACGGCCTCGTCCAGCGAGCCGACGATGTGGAGGTCGGGGCAGTCCGCCTCGGCACCGAGGCGGGCGCGGTCGCGCGTGAGCACGACGTTCGCGCGGTTCGGCAGCGGGCCGCCGTTCTGATGCAGCAGGCTCTCGTATGTCTTTCGGCCCATGACGAGCGGATGGCCCGTCGTGAGCCGCTTGAAGCGGCGGAAGTCCGTCGGGAGGTGCCATGGCAGCTCCAGCCCGTCGCCGATGAGGCGGTCGGCGTCGGTCCCGGGCGCCTCGGCGACGGCCGCGATCACGACAACCTCGGGGCGTCCGGCGGTCTCCCGCTTCGGCACCGAGGCGGGTGCGGTGGGGTCGGTCATACCGCGACGGCGAAGCGGATCGCGGGATCCGGGTCGTAGCCGTGGAGCGTCACGTCCTCGAATCGGATCTCATCGAGTGCGCGGGCGCTGCCGTCGGCGTTCGGCGCGAGGGTAAGCGTGGGCGCCGGGCGCGGCGTGCGGGTTAGTTGCTCGCGGAGACCGTCCACGTGGTTGACGTAGATGTGGGCGTCCACGAGGGCATGTGCGAACCGTCCCGGCCGCAGGCCGACGTGCTCCGCGATGGCCTGCACGAGGAAGCTGTAGCACGCGAGGTTGAACGGGACGCCGAGGGCGAGGTCGGCGGATCGCTGCGACAGGTGGCCGTTGAGGAAGTCCGGGCCGCCGTCGGTCGCGGGCGTCACGTTGAGCACGAACGCGAAGTGGCAGGGCGGGAGCAGGCTGGCCGCCGCGTTGGCCGGATGCCACGCGCTCACCACCAGCCGCCGACTGTACGGGTTGCGTGTCAACTCGCGCACGACGTACCCGATCTGGTCGAACGAGAGCGACCCGTCGGCTTCGTGGTTCACGTCCGGGTGATCGGCGTCCACCCACGTCTCGGCGCCGAGCGCGACGCCCGCCTCGGGAACGGGAAAGCGTCGCCAGAAGCGTCCGTACGCGGTTTCCAGGTTGCCGTCATCGTCGGCCCAGGCGTCCCAGATGCCGGTGTGCTGCCGAAGCTCGCGGATGTGGTCCGCGCCGGAGAGGTACCAGAGCACCTCGCGCAGCATGGACCCGAAGAAGATCTTCTTGGTGGTCAGGAGCGGGTAGCCCTCGCTCAGGTCCACCGAATAGTGCTCCCCGAAGCTCGCGAGGGTGTCCGTGCCGGTCCGGTTGACCTTGCGCACGCCGCGGTCCAGCACGCGCTGCACGAGGGCGAGATACGCCGCCTCGGCGCTCGTCGTGGTGGGGCGGGGCGGGGCGTCGGCGACGGCGAGCATGGGGAGTGGGAGTCCGAGCGGAGAAGGTACTGGGGATCTCAGAGGGTGGACGCCGGATTCTGGATCCCATCACGCGGCCTCGCGTCTTCGATGCTGGCGCTCGCTGCGCCCTCTGACTTCCGATCTCTCCCATCCGACCTCGATGGATCCCGGCCTTCACGTCAAGCAGGCGATCAACCACCTCAACAAGATCATCCAGTACGTCCCGTACGTCGTCGAAGACGGCGACAGCGGCCCGGTCGCGACCGTCGCGCTGACGCCCGAGGACTGGGGCGTGGTGGCGGACGCGCTGTTCTACATGGACCAGCCGAAGGAGGTCTTTCCGGCAGAGATCGCAGCCTACCGGATGGACGATGCGACGGGCACCATCGCGCTCACGCTGGCGGACGGGACGGCGGTGACCGTGGAGGCGGGCTGAGGGTCTCCGCCTCGGCACCGAGGCGGGCCCATCGAAGGATCAGGACGCATCCTGCAGCATAGTGGGGTGTTCCCGTCTTGGCTCATTCACTGAAGCAGGGCATTAGCAGACGATCGCCGTGTGGCGATGCTCGCGAGAGGGGAAAGAGCCGCGGGCGTCTATTCGGAGGCTGTGAACGTGCCCGTTCTCGCGCCGGGGCCGTGCGCCGTGCGGCTGGCCACCGGGGACCGGGTGCTGGCGCAGCGGCTGACGGTGGTTCGATAGCTCTGCCCGCCTCGATGGTTCCGGTCCTGCACCGAGGTGCAGGGAGTTCAGAGTGCACTGCTACTCGCGACGAAGCTTTCGGTCGGTATCCGCCGCGGATCAACTCGCGGATGTGCTCGACTTCGACTTCCGGGACTTCGCGCTCATCGCCGGGAAGTAGGGTGTGTGCGGCAGAATACGACGGAGCGGCTCTGCCTCGTGTCGCAGGCGATCACCCTTTCCGCCTCGGTGCCGAGGCGGGTAGACCCACTCCCAATGACGGTCGCTTGCTTCGAGGGAGGAGTTGGCAATTTCGTATTCTCGGCCATCTGATATGAGTCAACGAAACAAATGGACCCAGGCGGCTCTCGGGCTCTTTGTGCTCGGCCTACTCCTGTTGCTTTCGGCGCCCATCATTCCACGAGTTGGATCCTGGTTGTTCTGGACCAGCTTGTTCATCATCGCACTGTCCCCTGTTCTTCAGGCCGCGGCATTTCTCACGTCGGGGGTCGTGCAGTACTGGGGGCCGGTTCGACGTAGCGACAATCCCGCCCTGTACTGGTTGGTGACAGCTGCGTTTCTCCTCAGCGGGGTAGGATGCTGTCTCGCGCTCCTCATAGCTGCATAGGTGTCGGGTGATCGGCTAGAGACTTCAGCCCGTTTGCCAACGTCGTGAGGAGCGTAGCAAGCGGACTCTCCGGGAACTCCGCCTCGGTGAACGACCGACGCTTGCGCGAGGCGACGTGCGTGGGCACCTTGCGTACCCCCTCTCCCGTCCCTCCGATGCGCGTCCTCTCCACCAACGTCTACGTCGGCCCCAACGTCTACGCGCGGTTCCCCGTGATCCGCCACGTCATCGACCTCGGGCCGCTCGAAGAGTACCCCACCGGCCGCCTCGGTGACTTCCCGGAGCGGCTCGTGGACGCGCTGCCGGGCCTCGGCGAGCACGGCTGCTCGTACCGCACGGCGGGCGGCTTCATCCGCCGCATGACCGAGGACGAGGGCACGTGGCTCGGCCACGTCTGGGAGCACGTCGCGCTGGAGTTGCAGTCCATCGCGGGGAGCGACGTGACGTTCGGGAAGACCCGCACCCGCGAAGGCGAACCCCTCGGTCGCTACGACATGGTCTACGAGTACCACCAGCGCGAGGTGGGGCTGGAGGCAGGAGCGCTCGCCCGGCGTCTCATCCTGCAACTGCTCCCCGAGGTGGTCCAAGCGGAGATCGACGAGGAGAAGGAAGAGTGGGATTGGGAAGAGGAGCGCGACAACTTCATTCGCTTCGCCCAGCGGCGCGAGTTCGGCCCGAGCACGCAGTCCATCGTGGACGCCGCCGTGGCGCGGGGCATCCCGTGGCTGCGGCTCAACAAGTACAGCCTCGTCCAGTTCGGCCACGGCGTCTACCAGAAGCGCATCCAGGCGACGGTCACGAGCGAGACGAAGCACATCGCCGTCGAGATGGCGAGCGACAAGGACGACACGCAGACACTGCTGAGCGATCTCGGCCTGCCCGTGCCGAGGCAGACGCTGTGCTATTCCGTTCGCGAGGCGCAACGGGCGGCCGAGCGGACTGGCTACCCCGTGGTGGTGAAGCCGCTCAACGCCAACCACGGGCGAGGGGTCAGCATCCGGCTCCAGACGCCCGAGCAAGTGGAGACGGCCTTCGGTGTCGCGAGGCAGCACGGGACCAGCCGAGGCGTCCTCGTGGAAAGCTTCATCGAGGGCTTCGACCACCGGATGCTCGTCGTGGGCGGCAAGCTGATTGCCGTCGCGAAGCGCGTGCCAGGGCACGTCGTGGGCGACGGGCGGCACACCATCGAGGAACTGGTCGAGATCGTCAATCGGGACCCGAGGCGGGGCGTGGGGCACGAGAAGGTGCTCACCCAACTCAAGTTCGACGAGCAGGCCGAGCGCCTGATGGAGAAGAAGGGCCGCGCCCGGGAGACCGTCCTCCCAGAAGGCGAGGTCTTCTACCTCCGCTCCACCGCCAACCTCTCGACCGGCGGCACGGCCATCGACCTGACCGACGTGGTCCACCCGGACAACCGCGACATGGCCGAGCGGGCGATCAAGGCCATCGGGCTGGACGTGGGTGGCGTGGACTTCCTCACAACGGACATCACACAGAGCTGGCGCGACGTGGGCGGCGCCATCGTGGAGTGCAACGCTGCGCCGGGCTTCCGCATGCACGTCGCGCCGAGCGAGGGCACCCCGCGCGACGTGGCCGGGCCGGTCATGGACCTGCTCTTCCCACCGGGCAAGCCCGCGCGCATTCCTATCGCGAGCATCACCGGCACCAACGGCAAGACGACCACCACGCGGATGGTGGCGCACATCGCGCAGATGGCGGGCTACACGCCCGGCATGACCACCTCAGACGGTGTCTACATCAACGGTCGTCTGAGTGTCAAGGGAGACATGACCGGCCCCACCAGCGCGAGCATCGTCCTTCGCGATCCCGACGTGGACGCGGCCATTCTGGAGACGGCCCGAGGCGGGATGGTCCGCTCCGGCCTCGGCTTCCAGGAATGTGACGTGGCCGCCGTGCTCAACGTCCGCGCCGACCACCTCGGCATCCGGGGCATCGACACGCTCGACCAACTGGCGGAGATCAAGAAGATCCCCATCGAGGTGGCGCAGGACTGTGCCGTCCTCAACGCTGACGACCCGCGTTGCCTCGCGATGGCGGGCGATACGCGCGCCGAGTCGATCTGCTACGTGACGATGGACCCGCAGCATGCCCTCGTGCGGGAGCACGTCCGGGCCGGAGGTCGTGCGGTGGTGCTGGAGCCGGGCATGAACGGCGACATGATCACGATCTACGACGGCGGGCGGCACATCCCGCTGCTCTGGACCCACCTCATCCCGGCGACGCTGGAGGGCAAGGCGACCCACAACGTCCAGAACGCGATGTTCGCGGCGGGCATCGCGTATGCGTTGGGGGAGAACGCGATGGATCGGATCGCGCTGGACCACATCCGCCACGGCCTCCGCACCTTCTCGACGAGCTACTACGAAGCGCCCGGCCGCCTCAACGTCTTCGACGAGCACCCCTTCAAGGTCATCCTGGACTACGCCCACAACCCGGATGCCGTGGGCCACATGGTGGAGCTCGCGGGCAAGCTGGACGTGCGGGGCAAGCGCCGCCTC
Organism: Bacteroidota bacterium; assembly: GCA_039024735.1. Lineage (GTDB taxonomy): Bacteria > Bacteroidota > Rhodothermia > Rhodothermales > Rubricoccaceae > Rubricoccus. The sequence goes on along the minus strand of JBCCPW010000168.1, from coordinate 1,213 downwards.
GTGCTCGCGGCCCCGGGCGACCGTCGGGACGAGGACATCCGGGAGATCGCGACGCTCGCTGCGGGCCACTTCGACCACTACGTCTGCAAGCGCGACGACCACCCGCGCGGCCGGGGTCCAGAGGAGGTCCCCGAGATGCTCCGCGAGACGCTGATCGGGGCCGGGGTCGATGCCGACGCCATCGAGATCATCCCGGACGAACAGGAGGCGGTCTACCACATGCTCGCCAGCGCCGAGGCGGACGACCTCGTGCTCATCTTCGGCGACGAGATCAGCCGGACCTGGAAGCAAATCATCTACTTCGGCAAAGAGCAGGGCGATGGGCAGGCGTCTCCGCCTCCGACGCCTGCGCCCATGACCGTGGATATTGCCCCGCCGCCCGCCTCGGTGCCGCCCCCCACCGAGGCGGAACCGGTGACGGCCGCACCGACGCCCGTCTCTGGTCCTGTCGCGCGGACCCCGGCCAACGTGGAGGCGGTGGAACTGCCCGACGGCCAGCGCCTCGTCCGCGACTCGCGTGGTGTCCGCATCGTACAGGACGAGGAAGCCGATTAGACCCCCTGAGCAAACGCGCCCGAGACGGCGGTTTGCTCTGTCCCCCTCCTGAGGGGGACAGAATCCGCGACCGTAGGGGAGTGGATTCAGGGGGTGCCGGAGTCACCACTGAGCCTCATGCGCCTCACCGATACCCGGCGACTGACCGGTCCCTCGCTCCTTCTCGACGACCCCGGTGCGATCATCGAGGCGGAGGTGTCCGATGGTCACGCCGATGCGCTCATCTCGGCGTGGACGGCCCGCCTCGGTGAAGCGCTGGACGCCCTCGGGTGGGGCACGCCCGAGACGGGTGTGCGTCGCTACTCCGGCGGTGTTTCGCTCGCGTTCCGCGCGCCTCTCGACGCACTCTACGCCGCCACCGAGGCGAACGAGTGGGCCTTCGCGCGAGCCGTGGAGGATCTGGAAGGTGATGGCGAAGAGGCGTTGGGCGACGTGGCGCGCGATCACAGCCTGGAGGAGATCCGGCTGAACACCGAGGCGGAGCGCAACCCCTCGCTTCACGCGCTGGAGGCGGCCGCCGACGCACACGGCGTCTCCTTCCTCTGGGACGACGACCACGCCTCGGTCGGACTCGGGACGGGCAGCCGGACGTGGCCGGTCGGCGAGATCCCCGAGACGGAGGCCATCGAGTGGGACGCTCTCCACGAGGTGCCCACAG
>JBCCPW010000167.1:0-7365 GCA_039024735.1 Bacteroidota bacterium | reverse complement strand
TTGAACCGCGCGCTGGCCGTCTGCGGGTGCGTGTCGCCGAGCACGGTCTGGCGCATCGCGAGAACGTCTGAGAGAGCGGGAGCGGCCTCATCGAGGCGGTTCTGTTCCAACAGGCTCGTGCCCACCATTTCCAGCGTGGTAGCGACCTCCGGGTGCTCCGTGCCGAGCGTCTGGCGCTGGAGCGCGAGGGCCTCGCGATAGAACGGCTCGGCGTCGGCGGAGCGGCCCTGGTCCTGTTCCACCCGGCCCCGCTCCACCAGGACCGAGGCGCGGAACAGGGCGTCCGTCCCTCGGGCCGCCGAGGCCTGAGCGAGCAGGGGACCAGCGGCATCGAAGTCGGCGGTGCGGCGCAGCGCGGCACCGAGGTGGAACTGAGCGGCGGGGAGGCGAGCGGGTGTCTCCGCCTCGGTGAGGGCGAGGGCGCGTTGGAGCAGGGGGAGAGCATCGGCGGCGCGCTCGCCGTTGTAGAGCGCGCGACCTCTGGCGAGGAGAGCGTCCACGGTCAGGGCGGGGTCGCCGGAGGCTTCAGCGGCGGTGACGGCCTCCGCGAGGAGTGAGTCTGCCGCGCCGTAGAGCCCGAGCCCGATCTGCGCCTCTCCGATGGTGGTGAGGACCGCAGCCCGCGTGGCGGCATCGTCGGCGAGCGTGATGCGGGCACGAGCGGCGCCTCGGTCCAGCAGATCGCGGGCGCGAAGCGTGTCGGCCCGGCTGGTCGGCGCTGCGAACGGGTCGGCGGCGTTGAACAGGTCAGTGACGAAGACGGCGGTCGCCTCCGCACGGTCGCGCTCGCCTCGCGCCACGTCGCGCTCCTGCGCGATGCGCCAGGTGGTCCACGCCGCCCCCGAGGCGAGCACGATCAGCCCGAACGCGGCGGCGGTGACGGCCGCCCGGTGGCGAGAGACGAACCGCGTCAGTCGGTAGCGCGCGGAGTCCGGACGGGCCAGGAGGGGAAGCCTCTCGCGCCAGCGCCGGAGGTCCTCCGATAGTGCATCGACGGTCGGGTAACGACGCTCGGGATCGGGGTGGAGCGCGGTGAGCACGAGGGTGTCGAGGTCGCCTCTGAGGCGTCGGCGGAGGGCGTCGGGCGCGAGACCCATCGCGGCGGCGATGTCCTCGGAGACCGCTGCGCTCGGGGGCGGTAGGGTGGACGGTGGTCGTGTCCCGGCCAGCAACTCGTACAGCATCACACCGAGCGCGTACACGTCCATCGCTGCGGTCGGGGGCGCTCCGTCGCGCTGTTCCGGGGCGGCATACTCGGGCGTGAGCAGCCGTTCGTCCGCCCGTGTTAGCGCGTCGCCGTCATCCGCGTCGAGGAGGCGGGCGATGCCGAAGTCGAGAAGTTTCGCGCGCGCACCTTCAGCGTGGGGATCGGGGGTTGGGGGCTGGAGACTGGAGGATGCAGCCTCGCTGTGGATCTGGTCTCTGGCGCCAGAGGTCCGGTGCTGTGCACCCTCTGATGCCGCCGTGACGCCGGTCGTCTGCCAGTCCCCAGTCCCCTGATTCCCGTCGCCCACGGCGACGAGAATGTTGCCGGGCTTCAGGTCGCGGTGGATGACCAGCCGACGGTGGGCGTGCGCGACGGCCTCGCAGACCTGTTCCATCAGCGACAGGCGGGCGTCCAGCGGGAGTCTCTGGTGCTGCGCGAACGTCGTGATCGGCTCGCCGCGGACGAGGTCCAGCGCGAGCCACGGGCGACCATCCGGTGTGGCGCCTGCGTCCAGAATCCGCGCGATGGCCGGGTGATCCAGGGCCGCGAGGACGCGCCGTTCGTGGCGGAAACGGGCCAGTACCGCGTCGGTGTCCATGCCTCGCTTGACCACCTTGATCGCCACCTCGCGGGCGTAGGTCCCGTCGTCGCGGACGGCCCGATACACGACGCCCATCCCGCCGCGTCCGATCTCCTCCTCCACGCGATACGGACCGAGGCGGTCCCCTTGTGCCAGCGGCGAGGCCGCCTCGGTGGCGTGCGCCTCGATCAGCGCGTGGGCATAGCTCGTCGCGCTCTCCCCGACGTCGGCCTCCGCCTCGGTGTCGTGCTGGAGCAGGGCGTCCACGGCGTGATAGAGGGCAGGGTCATCGCCGCAGGTAGCACGCAGCCACGCGGTCCGCTCGTCGGGCGGGCGTTCGAGTGCCTGATCGAAGAGGGCGTCGATCTCGGCCCAGCGGGGATGCGTGAGGAAGTCCACAACAGGAGGGGGTCTACTCCTCGCTCGGCAAACCGGCGGACGACGGATCACCGCTGGAGGCGCCGGGTGCTCCGATGGCCGTCGTCTCCGTCATCGCAGCGTGGAGCCACGCGCGAGCACGGCGCCAGTCCCGCTTGACCGTTGGCACGGAGCGGCCGGTCGCCTCGGCGATCTCGGCGTGCTCCATCCCGCCGAAGAACCGCATCTCGACGACCTCGGCAAGACGCTCCGAGCGATCCGCGAGGCGGGCCAGCGCGGCGTCCAGCGTGAGCAGGTTGTGCGCGTCAGCGTCGGCTTTTGAGGCGATCTCGCCCGCGGCGGTCAGGGACAGGGCCTCCTGATCTCCACCCCGCTTCTGCGCCGAGCGCTCCCGCGCGTAGTCCACGAGCACGAACCGCATAGCGCGCGCCGCGAGCGCGAAGAAGTGCGACCGGTCCTTGATCTCGGCACCGTCGCCAGAGGCCAGCCGGAGGTACGCCTCGTGAACGACGGCGGTGGTGTTGAGGGTCTCACCGGGTCTCTGGCGGCGGAGCCGCGCGTGTGCGATCTGGCGGAGGTCGTCGTAGACGCGAGGCAGGAGCGCGCCGAGGGCGTCGGGGTCGCCGCCTCGGGCGGCGCGGAAGAGAACCGTCGTGGACGCGTCGGGCACGGGGGCGAGCTGGTGGGACTCCTCAAGGTAGGCCCGGGTGGCCTCTGGCGAAGAATCGGGGCGACCCGTGATCCGCCAGAGGCCTAGCCTCCGAGGGAGTGAGTAGTCCCCCACGTGTTCCCATGCCTCGTTCCGTTCCATCTCTCGTTCTCGTCTGCCTCACCGTCCTCGGAACACACACTCCGATGGCGCAGACCGCGACGGTCGAGACCATTGCACCGCCGTTCCAGGCCACCGTCATCGCGCCGGACGGCTCCGCGATTGGCGGCGTGTCCACGGTCTACACCGAGGTGGACTTCGAGCCGGGGAACCCGCTCCGGTACTACCAGCACTACCCTGCTGTGTGGGTGGACGGGCAGGTTCATCGGCTGAGCTTGCCAAGCCAGTACGTCCCGGAAGAAACGTACATCCCGGTCGGTACGTGGGTGACATACGTGTCGGAGAACGCCGACCTGATCTACGGGAACGCGAGAGTGCCAACGACGACCATCGGCGGCATCGTGCGCTGGGACGGAGTCGGCGGCGCGATGACGTTTGTCGAAGGGCTCCCTCAGACATGGAGGACCGAGATGATGGCTGCGTCCCGTGACGGGTCCGTGCTTGCAGGTGTGCATCGCGAGTTCGAGAATGACTTCGCGTGGCGTTGGGAGGATGGCACCGTCACCGAGTTGGAGGGCTATTTCCTCGACGGCACCACCACCACGATCCTCGGCGTGGACGATCAGGGGCGCGTGTTCGGCACACGGCAGACCTCTTTTGGAAGCCCCTGGGACTCTCTGGTGTGGGACACCGACGGAAGCCTCACCGTAGTGGATGAGTTTTCTGAACGTCTCAGTGGGGTCTCTGGTGATGGCACGACGTTGATCGTCAACTCGCGCCCTCCTGGCACGCCGGGGCTGCTGGTCCGCGAGAATGAAACGATCACGCTGGATTCGCTGAGGCTCAGCAAAACGTGGCCCTCTAGCGTTCAATCGGTAGCGTCGCCTTTGGTCTTCTCTCCAGACAATGTGTCCCACGACGGCACGACACTTTACGGAACCTTCTGGACCGATGAGGCGGTGCACGGCCTTCCCTCTCGGGCCGACTGGTTCTGGCGCGAAGGCGTCGGGGGAGCACCGATCGGTCAGATTCTGGAGGAGGAGTACGGCCTCCAGATTCCGGAATGTCCTGTCATCACCTCGCCCTTCCTTCTCGGTTCATTCCGCGGGGTCATGTCTGCTGATGGGCGCGTCCTCACAGCCCAATGCTCCGAATTCGCCACGCCAGAGCCGGACGAGACGACCTACATCGTCACCCTCCCCGCCTCAGCGTCCTGGGCCGAGGCCGCCAGCGGCTTCTTCGACGACCCCGACCGCTGGGCCCCCGCTCGCGTCCCCGACGCCACCACCCTCACCCGCCTCGGTGCCTCCGGCGGCGACTACACCGTCACCCTCCGCGACGACCAGACCCTGCCCGCTCTCACCGTCGCCGTCGCCCCCGAGGACACGCCCCCGACCGTCACCCTCGATCTCGACGGCCACACCCTCACCCTCGCCCCACAGAGCGACGGCCTCGATGCTCTCGTCGTGGGCGACCAGGGCGACGGCACCCTCTTTCTCCAGAACGGTACTGTGGAGGCCGATGGGGCTGTCACCGTAGGCCGCTCTGGCACCGCTCAGGGGCAGCTTGTCTCCGAGGTCACCTTCCAGATCGACGGCCCGCTGGTCGTCGGCGAGGGCGCAGCCAATGACGGCGCTAATCCCTCCATCTTCTCCGTGCTCGGGGGTACGACGACCGCCGCGGTAGGCTTCGACGTGGGCCTCGGGGCCGAGACGGACGCTCTGATGCTCGTGGAGTCTGGAGCCACCCTTCAGGTCCCTTCCGCCTCGGTGAGCACCCTCGGCTTTGCAGGGGTGGGGGGCCTTGAGGTTGACGGCGGATTCCTCTCGCACACTGGCCCACTCAACCTCGGGCGCCTGGCGACCGGGAAGGGCACCCTCAACCTCCGCAGCGGGGCCACCGCGCTCACCACCGACTCGCTCGTCGTCGGGCTCGCGGGCATCGGCGAGATGGAGATCGTGGGTGGCTCGGGACTGTCCACGGGTCCGGCGGTGCTCGGAACCGAGGCGGGCAGCGTCGCCTCAGTGCGGCTCGCGGGCGCAGGCAGCGAGTGGGACATCGCGGGCGACCTGCTCGTGGGGCTGGACGGGGCAGCGCTTCTGGAAGTGGTCGAGGGCGCGAGCCTGTGCATGAGCGGCCTCGGGCTGCCGGGCGCGCAGGGCCGGGTGGTGACCGACGCGACGGTGCGGATCGGTTTCGGCGACTGCACGAGTGCGCCTCTGGCGAAGGGACGAACACCGGGCATCTCGGCGGACGGGCTGACCGTGGCCTCGGGTGGCACGGTAGACGCGCCGGGCATCGAGGTGGGCCCAGAGGGCGTGCTGGACGGCGCGGGCGCGGTCTCGGCGCCGGTTAGCAGCAGCGGCACACTCGCGCCGGGCGGCGAGGGCGCGCTGGGAACGCTGGCGTTGTCGGCGCCGCTGACGCTGGGAGCCTCTGGCGCTGTCTCGGTCGAGATCGGCGCGGACGGAGCGGACGCGGTGGCCGTGAGCGAGGCGGTTTCGTTGGACGGCACGCTCCGGGTGCGGCCTCTGGCGGGCGAGACGCCGACGGTGGGACAGAGCTACGCGGTCCTCACGGCGCCGTCGCTTACGGGCGCCTTCGCGCAGATCGACGCGCCGGACGGCCTGGCGGTGTCGGTGTCGGCGACGGGCGTGACGGTGACCGTGACCGGCGCGGTGGACGCGGACGATGCGCCCCAGGCTCCATCCCCCCTCGCGCTGGACGTGTATCCGAATCCCTCGCGCGGCGCGATGGCTCTCCGGTTCGCCGTGGCCGAGGCGGAGACCGTCCGCCTCACGGTGTACGACGCCCTCGGCCGCACCGTCGCTGTACTCACCGACGGTCTGCTCCCGCCGGGCGAGCACGAGACGACGACCGACGGCCTCGCGCCTGGGGTCTACGTCGCCGTGTTGGACGCTGGGGACGAGCGGGTAACGCAACGGCTGACCGTCGTGCGCTGATGAGGCTGCCCGCCTCGGCACCGAGGCGGGAGAGCCGGTGCCGCTGCTGAATGGCGCCCTGACGGCCGTGCGCGTCGGCTGCTCCTGTACGTTGGCCGCTGGCGGCGCAGCGACAATCGGCCGCACCACCAGTCGTCACCGAGGCGGGAGGTCGCGCTCGCGTCACGCCCTCTTGGAGCGACGGGTTCGAGCGCTGCCGGTCCATTCCGCTCGACGGATGCGATACCCTACCTTCAAGCCGTTCGGCCCCGCCTCCACTCGTCGCCGTCGACCGAGGCGGGCACGTCCTCCACTCTGAAGGCACCGCCCGTCTGCCGGACCGCACCTTCCTCGCCACGACCGGCGCCGTCCGGCAGGTTTCCCACACCCCGCGTCGCCGATGCGCTTGCTCGCCGTCCTGTTCCTCGCCGCCGGTCTGACCGGTTGCGCGAGCGGCTACCTGTACGTTCAGCCCGATCTCGAGGCGACCCCGGTCGCCGCGCTGCCGTCGGACGTTGCCGAGACCTACCGGGTCGTCCTCGTCGGGGACTCCGGCGAGATCGAGACCGCCGAGGATCCGCTGCTGCGACTCCTCGCCACCCGCCTCGGTGCCGCGGGTGACAGCAGCGCCGTCGCCTTCCTGGGCGACAACCTGCTGCCCAAGGGGATGGTCCCGCGCGGCCACCCCGACCGCGCCCACCTAGAGGCCATCGTGCAGGCTCACGCCGACGCCCTCGCGGGGTACGACGGCCGCGTGGTCATCATTCCCGGCAACCACGACTGGGAGCACACCGGGCCCGAGGGGCTCGCCTACGTGCGCCGGACCGAGGAGGCGTTCGAGGCCGCCTTCGGGCGAGGCGATACGTGGCTTCCCTCCAACGGCTTCCCCGGTCCGGTCCCCATCGAGTTGACGGACGAGATCACCCTCATCGCGATCGACACGCAGTGGTGGCTGCACCCGTACGAACGGCCGACGGGGAACACCGGCGAGTACGTCGTCCGCGACAACAGCGACGTGCTGGTCCAACTGGAGGATGTCCTGCGTCGCTACGACGACACCAAGCTCGTCGTCGTTGGCCACCACCCGATGCTCTCGAATGGCCGCAAGGCGGGCGTCTTCCCTCCCGCGAGCCATCTGTTCCCGTTCCGCGAGACCGGCTTCAAGAACCTCCGCAATGTCCCATTGCCGGGACTCGGATCGCTCGCGTTGTTTTACAACCGGGTCATCGGCGTCTCGATCCAGGATGTGGCCCACCCCGACAACACCGCGCTCCGCCGCTCCTTCCTCGATCTCTTCAGCGACTACGAGGACCTTATCTACGCCTCGGGCCACGACCACAACCTGCAGTACCACACGCAGACCGGGCGCGAAGGACTCCAGCATCTCCTCGTGAGCGGTGGCGGGTCCGAGGGGCGCTACGCCCGAGGCGGCGGCAGCGCCCTGTTCACGGCCTCGCAGCGCGGCCTGATGGAGTTGGTCTACGTCGAG
>JBCCPW010000166.1:0-7381 GCA_039024735.1 Bacteroidota bacterium | reverse complement strand
TGGGTCGATACCAAGCGCAACTTCGGCGGCCTCAACTTCATCGACCTGCGCGACCGCTATGGGCTCACGCAGCTCGTCTTCTCGCCGGAGCTGAACGCAGATCTCGCCGCGATGGCCGAGAAGATGCGCATGGAGGACGTGCTCTCCGTGCAGGGCGAGGTGCGGGTCCGCGAGCGCAAAAACCCCGAGATGCCGACCGGCGACGTGGAGGTCTATGTGACGGACGTGGAAGTCCTCAACACGGCCGACGTGACGCCGTTCGTGGTCTCCGAGAACGACCCGAAGGCGACGCGCCCCGGCGAAGACCTCGCGCTCAAATACCGCTACCTCGCGCTCCGCAAGCCCGCGCTCCAGAACAACCTGCTGCTGCGGCACACGCTCTACCAGGCCACGCGCCGCTACTTCGACGCGAACGACTTCGTGGAGATCGAGACGCCGGTGCTGATGAAGAGCACGCCAGAGGGCGCGCGCGACTACCTCGTGCCAAGCCGCGTCCATCCGGGCCAGTTCTACGCGCTCCCCCAGAGCCCGCAGACGTACAAGCAGATCCTGATGGTCTCGGGCCTCGACCGGTACGTCCAGATCACCAAATGCTTCCGCGACGAAGACCTTCGCGCGGACCGCCAGCCGGAGTTCACCCAGATCGACGTCGAGATGACGTTTGCGACGGAGGACCTCGTCTACGAACTCGTGGAGGGGCTCATCCGGGACATCTGGCGCGAGACGCGCGGCATCGAGATCGAGACGCCGTTCCAGCGGATGCCATACAGCGAGGCGATCCGCCGCTTCGGGTCCGACAAGCCGGACCTTCGGTTCGGCATGGAGATCGCCGACGTGACCGAGGTGGCGGCAAACTCCGGCTTCGGGGTGTTCGACCGCATCACCGAGGCGGGCGGGGCGATTGTGGCCATCTCCGTGCCGGGCGAGGGCGACCGTGGCCGCAAGCCGATGGACAAGCTGGACAAAGAGATCGTCCGCAAGCAGATCGGCGCGGGCGGGCTCTTCTACGCCAAGCTGCCCTCCGATGGCTCCGACTTCAGCCAGTCGGTCAAGGACACCGTCTTCCCGCGCGAGAAGATGCAGGCCATCCTCGACGCGACCGGCGCCGAGGCGGGCGACCTCGTGCTCGTCCTCGCGGGAGACGCCCCGAAGGTCTTCGAGCAGATGGGCGACCTCCGCCTCCACATGGCGAAGGAGACCGGCCTCATGCCGACCGGCGCCGACGGACCCTGGAAGTTCCTCTGGGTCACGGACTTCCCGCTCCTGGAGTGGGACGAGGACAGCGGCCGCTACCACGCGATGCACCACCCGTTCACCAGCCCGCTCCCGGAGGACACCGGCAAGCTGGCCGACGCCCCCGGCGAGGTCCGCGCCCGCGCCTACGACCTCGTGCTCAACGGCTCCGAGATCGGCGGCGGCAGCATCCGCATCCACCGCTCCGACGTGCAGTCGCGCATGTTCGAACTCCTCGGGATCGACGAGGAGGAAGCGCAGCGGCGCTTTGGCTTCCTGCTGGAGGCGTTCCGCTACGGCGCCCCGCCGCACGGCGGCATCGCGCTTGGCCTGGACCGCCTCGTGATGCTTCTCACCGGAGCCACCAGCCTGCGCGACGTGATCGCGTTCCCGAAGACGCAGCAGGCCACCGAGTTGATGTCTAGCACGCCCGACTGGGTGGACGCTGAGCAACTCGACGACCTCCACATCGCGAGCACCGCCGACCCCACCGAGGCGGAGTAGCCGCACCGGCCCCGCCTCGGTGAATCTGTGGAGGCACCGAGGCGGAGAGCCTCCTCGGTGCACCCGATCCAGGGAGCACACGGCATAGGTGGAGGGTGGTCTATGGCCTCCGCCCCTGCCTCACGCGCTCTCGTCCGCCTCGGTCACGAACTGGCGGTAGTGCTCGAACCGCTCCAGGATGATCGCGACGTAGTGGACGGGCTCCAGACCGCGCGCGTAGCCGTGCCGCACCACGGGATCGTTGTAGTACCGAGGGTCGGACTTCTTGAGCATCCAGAAGGCCACGTCGTCCCAGACGGTGGGATCGCCGCCGTGCTTCTCGGTGAGCTTCTGGGCATCCATGACGTGCCCAGCGCCCGCATTGTAGCTCGCGAGGATGAACTTCTGCCGCTCCAGGCTGTCCGGAATGGCCTCGCGCCAGTAGGTGTCGCTGAGCCACTGGAGGTAGCGGACGGCTCCGTCCACATTTTGCTCGATGTCGTACGGGTCGCTCAGACCGAGGTCCTGCGCCGTGAGCGGCATGATCTGGAGCAGGCCCATCGCGCCCGCCCAACTCCTCGCGCGGGGCTCGAAGCGACTCTCTTGAAACGCCTGGCTGGCAAGCAGGCGCCAGTCCCACCCGATGGTCTCGGCGTGGGTCTTGAACACGTCGTCGAACGCGGAGAGGGTACCGGTCTGGCTCGTGAGGTACTCGCTCTCGACCCGCTCGCGGAAGCCATCGCGATCCACGTAGTAGGTCTGGTAGAGGGTGGCCCACCGGCGCGAGTCGCGGTTCTCGATGATCCACCGGTTCAGGGCCTCGCGGAGCCGAGGCGCGTTCGGCCGGACGGCCCACGACACGCCCTGCTCGGGGCCGATGACCGGCCGCACCTCCAGGTTCTCGAAGTAGCTCGCCTCCAGCACCGCCACGTTCTCCGGCGCGACGGTCAGGCCGATGCCGCCTCGGGCCACCTGCCGCACGAGCGCCTCCGAGACGGTGTCCACCTCCACGACCTGGATGTCCCCCGTGACCCGGTCCTCGATCTCAACGAGCCGTTCTACGAAGGCGTGGTCTGACGGCAAAAAGACGCGCTCTCCGGCGAGGTCAGACGGACGGGTGATCCGGCGCCCGCCGATCCGGAGCGGCTCGAGTTCGGGCTCGTCCGCCTCGGCGCGCTGGGCGTTCACCTCAGCGAGGAACGCCTCGGGCGGATCGGCGAGAACGGAGTCGATGCTCGCGGGGAGATCGCCCGGCGGCTCATCGCGCTGGACGAGGGTCGGGGCGGTCTCGTAGAGCGGCGCCGTGAAGCGAACGGCGGCCGTGTCCGCCTCGGTGGGGAAGAGCCGGGCCGCCACCACGTCTCCGAGCCCCGCATTGAGGAAGTAGAGCAGGCTGTCACGCGGGACGACCCGCATCACGATCGTCACCTCGGCCGCCTCGGCGAAGTCGGAGAGCAACTCGTACTCGTAGCCGAACGCCTCGCCCCGGTACACGAAGTAGCTCGTCGGGTTGGTGCTCGTCAGCGCGACGATGGTGTCGCGCTCGATGATCTGGTCCAGATCGCGCTCGATGGGCTCGGGCAGAGCGACCGACTCTGGAACGGAGACCGAGGCCACAGCCGCGCCGACCAGACCCAGAACGAGACAAAGAGCAAGAACACGAACAACGCCGCGACGCATGGGGCGGAACCTGGGGGATGAGGACGAAACCGTTTGGTGTTGAACGGGGCTCGCCCCCACCAGGTCCGTGAATCCCCTGGACAGGCCCGCCTCGGTGCTGTGTCGTCCTCACCGAGGCGGGCAGCGTCACCCGATCACGCGCAGCTTCGCGAACTTCAGCTTGAGCTTCTTCTGCCCCACGCGCGGGAAGTGGACCGTCGCGGCGGCGCGGTCGCCCTGGCCTTCCACGGCGATCACCTTGCCCTCGCCGAAGGTCCCGTGGACCACCCGCGCGCCGGGCACAACGGGCCGACCGCCGGTGGGCGCCTGCGGGGCGAACTCCTCGTCGTACTCCACCCGGCGTCCGCCTCGGGACGCGCCCGGACGGAGCGACTGGCGGTAGTAATGCGGGTCCATCTTCTCGTAGCCGCTCTTCGCCGTCCGACGCTGGGCGGGAGAACTGCCGTACGCGTAGCCACCGTCGGCGTCGTACTCGACGCGGTAGCCACCCTGGGCGCCATCATCGGGCAGGGCGAAGCGGTTGGTGCGCGGGCGAAACTGTGCGCCGCTCTCGGTCCGCATGAGGTCGTCGCCCTCCAACTCATCCAGAAAGCGGGAGCGGACGGCGCTCTGGGAATCGCCGTAGCGATAGCGGGTGCGGGCGTACGAGAGGTACAGCGCCTCCTCGGCCCGTGTCGCACCGACGTAGAAGAGCCGCCGCTCCTCTTCGAGTTCAGTCGGGTCCTGCGCGGCCTTCGCGAGAGGGAAGAGCCCTTCTTCCAGCCCGGTCACGAAGACGACGGTGAACTCCAGGCCCTTGCTCGCGTGGAGCGTCATGAGCGTGACGCGGTTTTCGTCGTCACCGAGGCGGTCCACGTCGACCACGAGGCTGACCTCCTGGAGGAACTCGGAGAGGGTGCGGGGCGCGTCACTGTCGGCCTGGGCGAACTCCGCGACGGCGTTGAGCAACTCGTGGAGGTTCTCCAGCCGGACGAGGCTCTCGGGCGTGTTCTCGTCGCGGAGCGCCTGCATGAGCGTGGTCTCCTGGATGAACTCGCGCGCGAGGTCGTCGGCGGGGGTGGTGGCGGCCTTGCTCGCGAAGCGGCTCACCATGAAGGTGAAGCCCTCCACGGCCTTCGCGGCGCGGTTGGAGAGCCCGGCGTCGCGCGGTTCGTTCGCGGCCTGCCACAGCGAGAGGCCGTGCTCGGCGGCGTAGCGGCGGAGCCCGTCCACAGTCTTCGCGCCGATCCCTCGCGAGGGCGTGTTGATGACGCGGAGGAGGCTGGCGTCGTCGGAGGGGTTGACGGCGAGGCGGAGGTACGCGAGGGCGTCCTTGATCTCGCGGCGCTGGTAGAAGCTCGTCCCGCCGACCATCCGGTACGGGATGTTGCCGCGCCGCAGCGCCTCTTCCAGCGAACGTGACTGCGCGTTGGTGCGGTAGAGCACCGCGAACTTCTTCCACGAGACGCCCGCGCGGATGTGGAGGTCGCGGATGGTGCGCTCCACCTTCTGCGCCTCGTCACGCTCGGAGAGAGCCTCCATGAGCGTGACCGGATCGCCCTGGGGGTTGTCCGTCCAGAGGTCCTTGTCCAACTGGCCCGTGTTGCCCTTGATGATGGCGTCGGCGAAGGCCACGATCCGCTTGGTGGAGCGGTAGTTCTGCTCCAGGCGGACCGTGGTCGCGGTCGGGTAGTCCTTCTCGAAGGAGAGGATGTTCTGGATGTCCGCGCCTCGGAAGGCGTAGATGCTCTGCGCGTCGTCCCCGACGACGCACAGGTTGTGGTGCTCGGCGGCGAGGAGCTTCGCGAGGGAGTACTGGACGCGGTTGGTGTCCTGGTACTCGTCGATGTGGAGGTAGCGCCAGCGCTTCTGGTAGGCGGCGAGCGTGTCCGGGTGCTGCTCGAAGAGCCGGATGGGCCACGCGAGGAGGTCGTCGAAGTCCATCGCGTTGGCCTTCCGCAGGGCGTCGTTGTACGGCTGGAAGAGCCGCGCGACGACCTCCTCGTACGGGTCCGCGGCGAGGCGGGCGTACTCGGTGGGAGTGACCATCTGGTTCTTCGCGCCCGAGATCCGCCCGCGAACCGAGCGCGGCGTGTACTTCTTCGCGTCGATGCCCGCGCGGAGCATCAGTTCGCGGAGGAGCCGCTCCGTGTCGTCGGTGTCGTAGATCGAGAAGTCCCGCGAGAAGCCGATCTTGTCCGCCTCGCGCCGAAGCACGCGGGCGAAGATGGAGTGGAAGGTGCCCATCCACATACCCTTCGCCTCGGGTCCGACGAGATCGGTCACGCGAGAGCGCATCTCGCGGGCGGCCTTGTTGGTGAAGGTCAGCGCGAGGATCTGCGAGGGCCACGCCTTCTTGCTCGCGAGCAGGTACGCGATCCGGTGCGTGAGCGTGCGCGTCTTGCCCGAGCCCGGCCCCGCGATGATCATGACCGGCCCCTCAGTGGTGCGCGCGGCGGTCTGCTGCACCTCGTTGAGCCCCCCGAGGAGGGCCTCCGCCGCCTCCAAGTCCGCCTCGGTGGGCGCATGGGCGACGTTCACGCCGCCGGGGCCGGGATCGTCGGGGTGGAGGGCGAAGGTGCGCATCGGGTGTCGGGTCGTTGGATCCGGCGAACCTACCGCCGAGGCGGGCGGGACCGAGGCGGATTCGCTGGCGCCGTGACCTTCCGACGGACCGAGGCGGCACGCGGGTGTCCCCTCCTCGCCCCGTCATGCCATTCACCCGGCTCGCGGCGCTCGTCGCTGTGCTCACTCTCCTCTCCGGCTGCGCCAATCGCGTCACGGAGATCATCCCGCTGGAGTCCGGCTCCGCCCGCCTCGGCCATGACCTGACCGTCACCACGGGCGATCTCGACCGCCCCTACGACGAGGTCGCGTTGCTCCGCGTCAACTCGCGAGGGCACGGCGACGCGACCGAGGAACTCGTCGCCGACCTCCGCGCGGCCGCTCGGCGCGTGGACGCCGACGCCGTGGTGCGCGTCGACTTTGACCCGTACGGCAGCGGGGAGGACGGCACCCTCCGGTGGGCCGCGGTCGGGACGGCCGTGCGCTTCCGCTGACGCTTCCCGCCTCGGTGCTCCGACTCCCGCCTCGGTGCTCTGCACGCGCACCTAGGCGGGCAGACTCAGCCGATCAGCCCCCGCGAGACCACGTCCCGCGCACTGGCACGGACGGCCTCGTCAGGGGAGCGCGGCGCCCAGCCCAGCACGCGCTGCGCCTTCTCCGAACTGGCGATCCGCCGCTTGCCCAGTTCGGACAGCGCCCCCCGGGTGTCGGCGTCGAACCGTGCGAACACGCGGACGACCCAGTCGGGCAGTGTGACCTTCGGCAGCTTCTTGGCACGCTCCGGGACGGCCTCACGGAGCACGTCCGCGATCTCGCGCATGGTGCGGAACCCGGCGACGGCCAGGAAGCGCTCGCCTGCCGCCTCGGGCGCCTCCATCGAGCGGATGTGCAGGTCCGCCACGTCGCGCACGTCCACCACCTCGAAGCCGAGCTTGGGCACGCCCGGAAACTCGCCGTTGAGCATCTTGGTGACCATCAGGAGCGAGTCGCTCGCGTTGTCCGCGAGGAGCGGCCCGAGGACCGCGCCGGGGTTGACCGTCGCGAGGTCGGGCGCACCGGGCGTGTCGCGAACGAAGTCCCACGCCGCGCGCTCTGCGTAGAACTTGCTCAGGATGTACGGCGTGTGGTCGTCGTTGCCCTCGGGATCGGTCCAGCGGGTCTCCGTCATCGGCTGCGCCGGGGTAGACGTGAGCCCGTACACGACCGCCGCCATGGACGAGGTCACGACGACGCGCTGAACGCCCGACTCGGTGGCGGCGCGGAGCACGTGGAGCGTGCCCTCGCGTGCGGGCACGATCAGATCGTCGGGGTGATCTGGGAGAGCAATCGGGAACGGCGAGGCCACGCTCCACGTGCTCCGCGCCGCCACCGAGTCGGGCGTTCAGCGCGTCGTCGTGACCTCGTCCATGGCGGCGGTCGTGTACGGGCTCACGTCTACCCC